>NZ_JAAGPG010000909.1:0-2266 GCF_017104665.1 Burkholderia sp. Se-20378
CCCGCGATCGCACGCAATGCGCGACGCCGCGCGCCGGCGGCCACGGCGCGCACGGCGCCGGTTTTCATGTTCCGGTTCATCTGGATCTTCTCCGAAGCCGCGCGCCTCCGTCATGGCCGCGCGGCGATTGCATGGTCAGAACTGTAGCGTGGTGAGCAGCGACACCTGTCGCGCATCGCCGATCGCGACGAAGTAACGGTTCGCGCTCGACGGGTAGTAGGTGCGATTGAAGAGGTTCTTCACGTTGAGCTGGAACGACAGCTTCTGCTTGCCGATCCGCGTGTCGTACGTGGCGAACGCGTCGGCGAGCACGTACGACGGCAGCGTGAAGCTGTTCGCCGAATCGCCGGGCCGCGCGCCGACGTAGCGCATGTCCGCGCCGATGCGCAGGTCGTCGCCGCCGACCACCGTGCCGAAGTCGTAGACGGCCGCGAGCGACGCGGTGTGACGCGCGACGTTCCACAGCTGGTTGCCCGTGTACAGCGGATCCTCGGTCGTCTTCGCGTCGATGTACGCGTAGCTCGCGATCACGTTCACGCGCTCGCCGAGCTTGCCCGACACGTCGAGCTCGATCCCGCGCGAGCGCGCCTTGCCCGACGTGCGCCAGTCGGTCAGCTTGGTCGCGTCGTTGTACTGCGACACGAGCACGTTCTTCTTGTCGATGTTGAAGAACGCGAGCGTGCCCGTCATCCCGCCCGGCAGGTCGAGCTTGCCGCCCACTTCCCACGCGGTCGCTTCCTCGGGCGGCGTCGCGCCGTCGATGATGTAGCCCGTCATCGGCGCGATCGACGACGACGGCTTCAGCGATTGCGAATAGCTGCCGTACAGCGAAAACGTGTCGGTCCACTTGTAGACGACGCCCGCGCGCGGCAACCACTTCGAGCCGCTGAGATCGGTGTTCGCGACGAACGGCCGGCCGCGCCCCGCGACCTGGTTGTACGTGATGTAGCGCAACCCGCCCGACACGATCCACTTGTCGGTCAGGTGGATCGTGTCCTGCACGAACGCCGACGCATCGTGCAGCGTGTCGGTCTGGTCGCTGTCGCTCGCCGACACCGTGCTCGACGGCGGCAGCAGCCCGTAGACAGGATTGAGATAGTTGAACGGCGTCTTCACGGCCTGCCGCAGCATGTCCTTGCGGTAGATGCGGCGGTATTCGGTGTCGAAGCCGACCTGCACGTCGTGCTGCATCCCGCCCAGCATCAGCTTGCCGTTCACGTAGCCGATCCCGTAGCTGTCGGTGCTGAGCGAGCCGTGCGTCGCATCGTTGCTGCGCGTCATCGTGCCCTTCACCGGATCGACGCCCGTCGTGCGCAACTGGTTCGCGTCGTAGGTTTCGCGGTTGTAGCTGTAGCCGAAATGCGCGCTCCAGTCCGCGTTGAACTGGTGATCGACGCTCACCTGCGCGAGATGCGATTCGCCGTCCATGTTGTTGAACGGCTCGTCGATGCGCCGCCGCGCGGGAATGTCGAGCGGCGCGTTGGTGCGCGGGTCGAGCGCGGTGCCGCGATCGAACGGCGAATGGAATTTCCGGTACTGGTAGGAGACCACGACCTGCGTATCGCGGCCATACCACGCGAGCGACGGCGCGACGAAGGTTTGCCGGTATTCGCCGAAATTGCGCCAGTACTGCTCGTTCGACTGGTCGACGATCAGCCGGTACGCGAGCCGCGAATCGCCGACCGGCCCGGTCGAATCGAAGGTCGCGCTGCCGCCGTTCTTGCCGTGCCCGAACGTCGACGCGCCGAGCGAGATCGCGTTGTAGCGCGTGAGCTGCGGCTGCCTGGTGACGACGTTGACCACGCCGCCCGGGTCCATCAGCCCGTACAGCAGCGACGTCGGCCCCTTCAGCACCTCGACGCTGTCGACCGCCGCGTTGAACGCGCGCCCCTGCACGAGCGGCATCCCGTTCTGCATGATCGAGCCGTCGCGGTTGCCGCCGAAGCCGCGCTTCATGATCGTGTCCTGCGTGCCCGCGAGCGTGTTGCCCTGCGTGATGCCGCTGACGTTGCCGAGCGCGTCGTCCAGATTGCGCGGACGCTGGTCGCGCAGCACCTGCGCGGGCACGATGTTGACGGCCTGCGCGGTGTCGAGCAGCGGGATGTCGGAACGCAGCACGCCCGCCTCCTTCGGCGCGCGATAGCTCTCCGCGCGCAGCGCGCTGGTGCGCACGTTGATCGCGGGCAACTCGGCGCCCGCGGCCACGCCGGCCGCCACGGGCCGTGCGACCGAAGATCCGAGGCGCGTCGGGTGGGGAAAGAGTGTG
>NZ_JAAGPG010000910.1:0-2259 GCF_017104665.1 Burkholderia sp. Se-20378
ATCCGGTGCAGAACGCGCTGACGCAGCCGCTGCGCCAGGCGGCCGCGCGCGCCAATGACGGCGACTACCTGTCGCTGTGGGCCGGGCAGGGCGCACCGCTCGCGCGACGGCGCGGCGACGCGCTGACGACATCGCAGCTCGTTGCCGCGCTCGATGCCGAATGGCGTGCGACAGCTGCCTGAATCGTTCATATCGGACGACGAAACGCGCGTTGTCACGCGCGTTTCATTCAATGATCACGGGCACAAAATACCGAATCGAAATGCCCCCGGATTGTTTTAAAACGACCTTTCATCAAGTCGCCGGGAATTAGCGGAAACCCTTATCCGGCGGGGCTTGCAGCGATATTCGAGTAGTCATTCCAAAGTGCGCATATCGGTAGTGTTACCACTACCCCAAAAAAGTCCCACAAATTAATTTGATCACCTACACTTGCGCGCAAGTACGGACGGGCGGCCGCTAAAAGCGGCGGTTTTCACGTGCTTGAGGCCAAGTGCATGAACGATGCAACCGGCGAATCGTCCAGTGATTGCAACACAGGGATGGCAGCGGGGCACCGGGCGATGGCGTTTATTGGGACCGAAACTGGAGACTTATATGAATATCAAGATGCAAAAGCTGTTGCCGATCACCGCGGCCGCGATGCTGTGCGCTGCAGCTGCAAGCAACGCAGCGGCCGATCAAGTCGTCAAGATCGGCCACGTCGCGCCCTTGACGGGCGGCATTGCACACCTGGGCAAGGACAACGAAAACGGTGCACGTCTCGCAGTCGAGGAGATCAACGCCAAGGGTCTCACGATCGGCGGCCAGAAAATCACGCTGCAACTCGACCCGCAGGATGACGCGGCCGACCCGCGGCAGGCCACGCAGGTTGCGCAGAAGCTCGTCGACGACAAGGTCGTCGCGGTGGTCGGCCACCTGAACTCGGGCACGTCGATCCCGGCCTCGAAGATCTACAGCGATGCGGGCATCGTGCAGATCTCGCCGTCGGCGACCAACCCGGCCTACACGCAGCAGGGCTTCAAGACCACGTACCGCGTGGTGGCGACCGATGCGCAGCAGGGCCCGGCACTCGCGAACTACGCGCACTCGAAGGGCATCAAGAGCGTGGCCGTGGTCGACGATTCGACCGCGTACGGCCAGGGTCTCGCGAACGAGTTCGAGAAGAAGGCCAAGGCGCTCGGCCTGAAGGTCATGTCGCATGACGCGACGAACGACAAGGCGGTCGACTTCCGCGCGATTCTGACCAAGATCAAGGGCGAGAATCCGGACGCGATCATGTACGGCGGCATGGACGCCACCGGCGGCCCGTTCGCGAAACAGGCGAAGCAGCTCGGCCTGCGCGCGAAGATCTTCGCGGGCGACGGCGTGTGCACGGAAAAGCTGGCCGACCTGGCCGGCGACGCGACCGACAACGTAGTGTGCTCGGAAGCCGGTGCTTCGCTCGAGAAGATGTCGGGCGGCGCAGCGTTCAAGGCGAAGTACGAGAAGCGCTTCGGCCAGCCGATCCAGATCTACGCACCGTTCACGTATGACGCCGTGTACATCATCGTCGATGCGATGAAGCGCGCGAACTCGACGGATCCGGCGAAGATCCTCGCCGCGATGCCGACGACGAACTACTCGGGCGTGATCGGCACGACGACCTTCGACTCGAAGGGCGACCTGCAGCACGGCGTGATCTCGCTGTACAACTACAAGAACGGCAAGAAGTCGCTGCTCGACGAAGTGAAGATGTAACGAAACAAGCGGTCAACAGAAGGGGTGAAAACGCGCATGCGGCAACGCATGCGCGTTTTCTTTTGGGCCGGCGCCTGCCGTGCCGTCAGATCTTCAGCCGCGTGAGCACCTTCGGCGCAACGGCCGCGACGAGCGCCGCGCACAGCGCGACGACGGACAGGCCGATCGTCAGGTTCGAGGCCTGCGCGACGGCGCCGATCACGACCGGACCGAACAGCATGCCGAAATACGCGAGCCCGGCCACGTGCGCGAGCCCTTCGGCCGCATGGATGCCTTTCACGCGCGCGGCGGCCGCGAACAACACCGGCATCATGTTCGCGAGGCCGAGGCCCATCAGTGTGAAGCCGGTCAGCACCGTGACCGAATACGGCAGCAGCAGCGCACCGATCATCCCCGCGCAGGCGAGCGACGCGCTCGCGAACACGAGCTGCGGTGCGCCGAAGCGGGCACGCACGGCGTCGCCCGCGAAGCGCGCGATGGCCATCCCGCCCGAGAACGCGGCATAGGCGGCGCTGGCGA
>NZ_JAAGPG010000911.1:0-1828 GCF_017104665.1 Burkholderia sp. Se-20378
TGCTTGCGGCCGAACTGGTCGGCCAGCGCGCCGGCCGCCATCAGGAAGCTGCCGAACGCGAGCATGAACGCGTTGGTGATCCAGTTCATCGCGACCGTCCCGCCGTTCAGGTCGCGTCCGATCGCGGGCGTCGCGACTGCGCCGCCCGAAAACGACAGCGGCAGCGCGACGGCGGCCATGCAGACGGCGGCCAGCACCCACGCGCGCCGGCGTGCCGACAGGTCCGAAGCGGCTGAAAAAGGGTGATCCATCATCGCTCCTCGAAAAGCCGGCGCGGATGCGCCGCCAGAGCGACAGAAGATAAATCCGATTCAATCTGCGAAAAACCACGCAAAGCTCCGCATATAACGGACTAGAATTCCGCAATTCACTCGACTACGCGCGTCGACGCACGCCCTTCGATTCGATGGACAACCTGACCGGCATCGTCGCCTTCGTCCGCACCGCGGAAGCGCTGAGCTTCGTCGCGGCCGGCCGCACGCTCGGCATCTCGGCGTCGGCGGTCGGCAAGACGATCGCGAAGCTCGAGCAGTCGCTCGGCGTGCGGCTGTTCAACCGCACGACGCGGCGCGTCACGCTCACCGAAGAAGGGCGGCATTTCTACGAACGCTGCCAGCGCATCCTCGAGGATTTCCGCGACGCGGAAGCGACCGTGACGGCATCGGCGCAGCGCCCGCGCGGCAAGCTGCGCGTGAGCCTGCCGGTGATCGGCTACCGGTTCCTGCTGCCGGTGCTGCCCGAATTCCGGCAACGCTACCCGGACGTCGAGCTCGATCTCGATTTCAACGACCGGATGGTGGATGTCGTCGAAGGCGGCTTCGACGCGGTGATCCGCAGCGGCCCGCTGTCCGATTCGAGCCTGATGTCGCGGCGGCTCGGCCCGTTCGCGTTCGTGCTGTGCGCGACGCCCGCGTATCTCGCGCAGGCCGGCACACCGCGCACGCCGCGCGATCTCGAAGCGCACGAATGCGTGCGCTACTGCTTCCCGACCACCGGCAAGCTGCAGGACTGGGCGCTCGCGGCCGACGACGGCACGCCGCTGAAGCTGCGCACCGCGCTGACCTGCAACAACATGGAAGCACTGCGCGGCACCGTGCTCGCGGGGCTCGGCATCGGCTACATGCCCGACTTCCTCGCGCGCGACGCGCTCGAACACGGCGCACTCGTCACCGTGCTCGACGACTACCGGATCGCGCCGGGGCAATTCTCGATCGTGTGGCCGTCGAGCCGGCAGTTGTCGCCGAAGCTGCGCGTGTTCGTCGATTTTCTGTGCGAGCGGCTGTTCAGGTAGGCACGCCGCAGGTCGATCGAACGGCACGAACACCGCCACTCACCGGCAGCGGCCCGCGCGCGGCCCTTCTCAATCCGCCCCGATCCGCTCCGCCTCCGCCTGCGGCAGCAACGCATCGCTGTCGTCCTTCAGACCGACACCCGTCAGCCCGAGCCGGCGCGCATGCGTCATCAGGTAATGCAGCTTGTGCGCGGCCCCCGCGTACGGCAGCCCTTCGGGCCGCACGTTCGAGATGCAGTTGCGCAATGCGTCGTGGCAGCCGACCTTCGGCGCCCACGTCAGGTACACGCCGAGGCTGTCCGGCGAGCTGAGCCCCGGCCGTTCGCCGATCAGCATCGCGACGACCTTCGCGCGCAGCAGTTCGCCGATCTCGTCGCCGAGCGCGACGCGCGCCTGCGTCGCGACCACCACCGGGCCGATCCGCCAGCCGTCCACGTCGAGCCGCGGCCGCACGGCCTGCAGCAACGGCAGTGCCTGTTTCGCGGCCGCGAACGCCGACAGCCCGTCGCCGACCACGAACACGACGTCGGGCCCGTC
>NZ_JAAGPG010000912.1:0-237 GCF_017104665.1 Burkholderia sp. Se-20378
CCTTAAAAAAAAAAAAAAAAAAACGAAAACACGCAGGGAGTAGATTACAACCGTGGAAGCTACACATCACGGTTGGCAGTTTCTACTGACATCGGCACGCTCCACGACGCACGAGCGATCGCGCCCCTTCGTGTCTATCACATCACAGTACGCGTAGCATCATGGGACCACACTCAACTGTCTTGATGTCATCTTTCTCTATGTGACCGATCAACCATCGATCGCACACTACTCTTC
>NZ_JAAGPG010000913.1:0-2258 GCF_017104665.1 Burkholderia sp. Se-20378
TTTTTTTGATCGGTACGTGCCCCCCCTTGCCTGCCCGGCTCGCGCACACTCTTCCCCTCCCCGCCTCTCTTCCGCTCCGGCCACCCACACGGGCCGCGCGCCAATCGCCTCGCGCCACGCATGGCCGCGCGCCGCGAGTTCCGGCGGCGTCGTCATGTCGAACTTCAGGTTGCCGAGCACGGTCACGTTGCGCGCGCCGAGCGACGTCAGCCGCTCCCCATCGGCCGGGCTCTGCGCGAGCACGCGCGAGAAGCCGCCGAACACATCGTGCGTCGCCGCGCCGAACTTCGATGCACGCCGGAACGAGCGCGCGGACATGCGCGCATTGGTCAGCACCAGCGGCACGTCCGCACGGCGGCACTCGTCGATCAGCGTGGGCCACACCTCGGTTTCCATCACGAGGCCGAGCGTCGGCCGCCACGCGCGCAGGAAGCGCCGCACCGCGCCGGGCATGTCGTACGGCAGGTAGCAGCGCAGCACGCGATCGCCGAAAATCTGTTCGCCGGTCGCGCGGCCGCTCGGCGTCATGTGCGTGAGCAGGATGCGCGCATCGGGGCGGGCATGCATCAGCGCGTCGATCAGCGGTTGCGCCGCGCGCGTCTCGCCAACCGATACCGCATGCACCCAGATCAGCGGCGCGCGGTCGTCGCGCGAACGGCCCGCCACGTGGCCGAAGCGTTCGCCGATGTGTTCGCGATAACCGCGCTCCTTGCGCGAGCGTACGTAAAGCCGGATGACGGCGATCGGTGCGACGAGCCACCACAGCGCGCGATAGATCACCCTCAGCATGCGGCGACCCTCATGTTGCAACGGAGAAGAGGGGCGCTCAAACCAGCGCCCTGCCCTTCAGGCGTTCGAGAATGCCGAGCGGCGCGCATTCGCGGCGCACCATCGCGTCGACCGGCAGGAAGAAGGTCTGTTCGAGCATGAACTGGCCGGACATCACAGCGTGCGAAGTCTGATCCGAGAAACATATCCACACGCAGCCGGGCGGAAACGGCATCGTCTCCTGCGGGCTCGTCTTCTGGTAGTCGAGATCGGCCTTCATGCTGTCGTGCAGGTTCAGCATCAGGTGGTCGTACGCGCTGCGCGGCGACTTCGTCACGTGCAGCAGGTTCAGCAGCCATGCGGCGCCCGGCAACTGCGGCTTGATGTGCGGCAGGAAGCGCTTCGCGACGTCCTCGAACGGCTCGCCGACGCGCCACACGCGCGGCACGCCGGCCGGGTTCACGTTCGTGAACACGCGCAGGATGCGCTCGCCGTAGTTGGGCCGCGACGGGAACGCGTCGACGTGCAGCCGGCTGTCGTCCTTGCGCCACGACGTCTGGCGCGTCTCGACCTGCATCAGCCGCAGGCTCGTCGGCGCGACGCGCAGCTTGCCGCGGTATTCGGGAAAGAGACCATCGACGAGCGTGCCGGCCTGCTGCTGGAAGCGCGCGACGAGCGCGCGCACCGCCGACTGCGTGACGCTGTCGCCGAGCACGCCGGCGAGCGCGCCGCCGTTCGGCGCGAGGCTGATGTTCTTGCGTTTCGGGTCGGCGAGCGCCGGATCGAGCAGCGCTTCCTCGCCGCCTTCGATCGCGAAGCGCAGATGCGGGAAATACAGCACCTTGCCTTCCTCGACGGCGGCCAGCAGCTGCTCGCGCGGCGCCGACAGGTTGTGTCCGCTCCAGTCGGCGGACGGGACTTCGATGATCTGGGATTCGCTCATGTTCGGTTCGCGTGGGTTCGCGCGTGTGACAGCGTTACAGGAGACCGAAGCCTGCGAGCGCCGACTTCACTTGCGCGATCGACGGGGGTTGCCCCGCCGTGCCGAGATTGACGACGTTCGGCGACCAGTAGCCGCCGGTCCGCCAGGCCGTCGCGAAATTGTACAGTTCGACCGTCGGACGCTTCAGCGCGGCCGCGATGTGAACCAGACCTGTATCAACCCCGACGATCGCATCCGCGCCGTCGATCAGGCCGACCACGGCCGGCAGCGACAGCTTCGGCGGCACGATCGCCGCCGCGCCGAACGCTTGGGCCAGCCGCTCGCTGGTCGCGCGTTCCGCGTCGTGGCCCCACGGCAGCACGAGCGACGCGCCGCGCCGCACGAGGGCCTGGCCGAGCTGGATCCACGCGGCGTCCGGCCAGTGCTTGTCGGCACGCGACGTTGCATGGACGAACACCACGTACGGCACCGGCAGGTTCAGGCCGAGCGCGGCCACCGCGAGCGCCGCCGCGCGCGTATCGAGGCCGAAGTCGACCGGATCGGCCGG
>NZ_JAAGPG010000914.1:0-2000 GCF_017104665.1 Burkholderia sp. Se-20378
TCCGCGTCCGGCGCCGCGCCAGCCGCCGCCTCGCAGCAACCGGCCGCACCGCAGGGCGGCCTCTACAGCGACGCGTCGCCGACCAACGTGCAGGACGCGTACAACGCGCTCAAGACGTACCTGATGCTGTCCGACAAGCGTCACGTCGAGCAGGCGCACCTGACCGACCAGCTCGCCCGCTTCTGGCGCGGCTGGCTCGAGACGAATCGCGGCAACATGCCGCGTGACGAGATGATCAAGAGCGCGGAGCGCATGATCTCGTTCTACCTGTCCCGCGTGAATGACGACGACTGGCCGATGATCGACGCGAACCTCGCGCTCGTCGACCAGACCCGCGAGAACCTGCGCCACGTCGTGCGCGGGATGCCGGCCCGCCAGCGCGTGTACGAGGAAATCAAGGCACGCGCGTCGACCCGCTTCGCGCCGATGACCATCGCGCGCATCGTCGGCGACGGCAACCAGGGCCTCGTGGCAGGCAGCTACGCGATTCCGGGCACGTTCACGCGCGAAGCGTGGTTCGACTACGTGCAGCCGGCGATCCGCGACGCGGCGACCAAGGAACTGCAGGCGAAGGACTGGGTGCTGAACACGTCGACGCAGGACGACCTGACGCTCGAGGGCAGCCCCGAGCAGATCCAGAAGACGCTGGTCGGCATGTACAAGACCGAGTACGCGCAGCACTGGCAGAAGTTCATGCAGGGCATCGCGGTGCAGGGCTTCAGCAGCTTCGGCCAGGCCGTCGACGGGATGAACCGCCTCGGCGACCCGCAGGATTCGCCGATCCGCAAGATCCTCGAGACCGCGTACGACCAGACCTCGTGGGACAACCCGTCGCTCGCGAACGTGACGATCAAGAAGGCGCAGACGGGCGTCGTGAACTGGGTCAAGCAACTGTTCTCGCGCTCGCAGGCCGGCCAGGTGGCGGCTGCCAACATCGACATCAACGGCAATCCGGCCGAGGTGCCGATGGGTCCGATCGGCCAAGAGTTCATCGGGCTCGCGCGGATCGTCGCGACGCATGACGGCACGTCGATGCTCAAGGGCTACATGGATTCGCTGTCGAAGGTCCGCACGCGCTTCAACGTGATCAAGAACCAGGGCGACCCGGGCCCGGGCGCGCGCCAGCTGATGCAGCAGACGCTCGACGGCAACGGTTCGGAACTCGCCGATTCGCTGAAGCTCGTCGACGAGCAGATGCTGACGGGCCTCACCGATTCGCAACGCAAGTCGCTGCGTCCGCTGCTCGTGCGGCCGCTGATGCAGGCGTTCGCGGTCGTGATCCAGCCGGCCAGCGCCGAAGTCAACAAGGTGTGGAACGCGCAGGTCTACCAGCCGTTCCAGAACTCGCTCGCGACGAAGTACCCGTTCGCGGCGAGCGCGAAGGTCGAGGCCGGCGCCGGTGAAATCGCGCAGGTGTTCGGTCCGGACGGCTCGATCGCGAAGTTCGTCGGCACGACGCTCGGGCCGCTCGCGGTGCGCCGCGGCGACACCCTCGCCGCCCGCACGTGGGGCGACATGGGCATCGGCCTCACGCCGGACTTCACGAGCGGCTTCGCGCGCTGGGTCGCACCGCTCGCCGGCGGTGCGGCAGGCAGCGCGGCCGCGTCGTCCGAGCCGCAGACCGTGTTCCAGATCCTGCCGCAGCCGAGCACGGGCACGACGGAATACACGATCGCGATCGACGGCCAGCAACTGCGCTACCGCAACACGCCGCCGCAGTGGACCAACTTCGTGTGGCCGAATCCGCAGGGTTCGCCGGGCGCGACGCTGTCCGCGACGACCTTCGACGGCCGCACGGTGCAGCTCGTCAACGAGCCGGGCCGCTACGGTCTCGAGAAGCTGATCAACTCGGCGCAACGCAAGCGCCGTCCGGACGGCACCTTCGACCTGACATGGGCGCAGGGCAGCGTGAACGTGTCGGTGACGATGCGCATCATCAGCACGTCGCAACCGTCCGGCGGTGGCGGTGACCAGCCGCAGCAGCAGAGCCTGCGTGGCCT
>NZ_JAAGPG010000915.1:0-1968 GCF_017104665.1 Burkholderia sp. Se-20378
TCTCGCTGATCGCGGCCGGCTCGCCGGCCGCGATCAGCGAGCCGGCCATCAGCAGGGACATCAGAAGTTTGCGCATCTTGGGTTTCCTCTTGTCGCTTGTCTTGTCTGTTCTGTTACAGCGCGTCTGCGCCGGTCTCCCCGGTGCGAATCCGGATCACCTGTTCGATCGCCGTGACGAAGATCTTGCCGTCGCCGATCTTGCCCGTGCGCGCGGCCCGCTCGATCGCCTCGACCGCCTGGTCGACGAGATCGTCGGACACGGCTGCCTCGATCTTCATCTTCGGCAGGAAATCGACCACGTATTCGGCGCCGCGGTACAGCTCGGTGTGCCCCTTCTGGCGTCCGAACCCTTTCACCTCCGTCACCGTGATGCCCGAGACGCCAAGCGCAGACAGCGCTTCGCGCGTCTCATCGAGCTTGAACGGCTTGATGATTGCGGTAATGAGTTTCATGAAGTCCTCTCGCTGGGTTGTCCCGTCGAATTGGTTGGAATGTTGTAACGGACTCTTCTCAGCAACTCGCATGCCATGTCGGTTCGCGCACCGTTTCAAAGGGCTTCATCAAGGGGTCGCATCCCGTGATGTAAGGTGCGGAAGCCCGGCCGAATGGCCAACGTGGCCCGGTTTGCTGGCGCGGCGAAAGGATCGTTGCTAGAGTGCACGCACGTCCCGGATCCCCGGGCCATTCACCCATGCGGGCGCCATGCCCGGAATTCGCGCCCAGGGCGCACCATTTCCGGTCATGCGTGCATCATGGGCACGTACGCAACTGAAGATGCACATTTTTTGTGCAAGGAAGGGGAATCACATGAAGCAACCCAGCGACGTTTTCAACGATCTGCAGTCGCGCGTCAGCGATCTGCTGAAAAACTCGCCGGCCAAGGACGTCGAGCGCAACGTGAAGGCCATGCTGTCGCAAGGCTTCTCGAAACTCGATCTCGTCACGCGCGAGGAATTCGACACGCAGGCGCAGGTGCTCGCCCGCACCCGCGTGCGCCTCGAGGAACTCGAGAAACGCGTCGCGGAACTCGAGCAGAAGCTCGCCGCACCGCAAGCCTGACGCCCCACCCGGCCGCAAGGTCCGGGCGCGGGCCGCCTCGTGCAGCCCGCGCCCGCCGCCCCCGAAGCACTGAAGCACTGATGCACTGAAGTCGTCCCCGCTCTTCGTCGTCCGTCGTTCTCCGCAGCACCCCCGCTCTTCGCTGTCCCTCGCTCTTCGCAGTCCGTCGTTCCGCTGTTCCTCGTTCTTTCCCCGCGCCACGCCGGCACGCGCGCACCGATTTCTCCGATTCCCGCGGCATGCGGCCCCGAACGGCCGTCGTCCGTCTTGTTTACCAGGAGCCTCGCCATGTCGCTCGCCGTGGTGCGCAGTCGCGCGCCCGCCTCCGGCCGTGCGCCGGACGTCACCGTCGAAGTGCATCTCGCCAACGGGCTGCCGTCGTTCTCGATCGTCGGCCTGCCCGATCTCGAAGTCCGCGAAAGCCGCGAGCGCGTCCGTGCCGCGCTGCAGAACTGCGGCTTCGAATTCCCCGTGCGCCGCATCACCGTCAACCTCGCGCCGGCCGACCTGCCAAAGGAATCGGGGCGGTTCGACCTGCCGATCGCGCTCGGCATCCTCGCCGCGAACGGCCAGATCCCGGCCGACGCGCTGGCCGGCCGCGAATTCGCGGGCGAACTGTCGCTGACCGGCGCGCTGCGGCCGATGCGCGGCGCGTTCGCGATGGCGTGCGGGGTCGCGCGGGATTGGCAGTCTGCGGAAAGTGGTGTGGGTTCCGGCTTGGGTTCCGGCACGCTCGCCGGTTCAGGCAACGGTGGCCAACGGGCCGGCCCGGAGACGCGCTCCGCCGCCACGTCGAACGCCCCCGAGTTGTACCTGCCGCTCGCCAGCGCCGCCGAGGCCGCGCTCGTGCCGGGCGTCACCGTATTCGGCGCGCCGGACCTGCCCGCGCGGTGCGCACACCCCACCGGT
>NZ_JAAGPG010000091.1:0-240 GCF_017104665.1 Burkholderia sp. Se-20378
TTGCTGGTGTGTTTTAGTTGAGTTAATGGTCCTCCTGTGTGGTTAACTCGGCAGAGCTTGAGGTTGTGTAGCAGTTGTTGCATGGTTGAGACAAGCATTCGATGTCAATGGAGTGCACATAGCTTCAGATAGCGCACTAGTCGCATTTTGTTAGAGATGATATTAGAAAATCTCCAGGTTGGCATATGGTGATTTGTATTGTGTTTTTTTTTTTTTTTTTGTTTTTTTTTTTTAAGGGTC
>NZ_JAAGPG010000092.1:0-22165 GCF_017104665.1 Burkholderia sp. Se-20378
TCGCGCGGCCATCATCCCGCAGCCGATGTCGACGCCGACCGCGGCCGGAATGATCGCGCCCTTCGTCGGGATCACGCTGCCGATCGTCGAGCCCTTGCCGAGGTGGACGTCCGGCATCACCGCGACGTGGCTGAAGATGAACGGCATCTGCGCGGTGTTGCGCAGTTGCGCGCGCGCTTCGTCTTCGACGGCGACGCCTTGCGTCCACATCTTCACCGGCTTGCCGTTGGCCAGTTCCATTACCTGGTAATCCATTTCACTCATGTTCATCACCTTGCTGCTTTCATGAGGCACGGCGCCCGTGCGCCGTGCCCGTTCATTCGCTACGTGCCCTTGATGCTGACGAGCCCGTTCAGCACCTGGTCGAGACCGCCGAACACCGAGATGCGGTCGATCCGTTCCGCGACGCGCTCGAGCGTTTCCAGCTCCTTGAGCCGCAGCGCGGTCGGGTTTTCTTCCATCACCTTCGCGGTGTTCAACAGCGAACGCGTGGCCGCCGTTTCCTCGCGGCGGCGAATCACGTTCGCCTGCGCGGACTTCTCCGCTTCAACCACCTGCGCGAGGATCGTCTTCATGTCGCCCGGCAGCACGATATCCTTCACACCGACGCTGCGCACCTCCACGCCCGAATGGCCGAGGCGGGCGCGCACCTGCGTGATCACGACCTCGTCGATCGACTGCTTGTCTTCCAGCAGTTCGTCGAGCGAGCGCGTGCCGACCGCCGATCGCAGTGCGAACTGCAGCTCGCGATACAGGTGTTCGACCGGCTTCTGCAACTGGCCGAACGCATGCAGCACGTCCGCATAGCACCACGTCGCCGACAGGTTCAGCCGCAGCGCGACCTTGTCGCGCGTCAGGATTTCCTGTCCGCCGACTTCGATCGCCTGCAAACGCAGGTCGACGAGTTCGACCGCGACGTCGCGGTTGAAGCGCCAGAACGCCGCGACGCCTGCGTCCAGCAACCGCTCGATCTTGCCGTCGATCTTCAGCACGCCGACGTGGTACGCCGGCACCTGCGCCAGCAGCACGCCCGTCAGGCCCGCCACACCGCGTGCACGCAGCGCCGGTTGCGCGATGCGCTTCACGAGCGCGGCCGGCAGCATGCTGTCCTGCGCGAGATCGACGCGTTCGAGACGGTGCGCGGTCAGGCCGCGCCAGTACAGCCGGCGCGTGCCCGGCGCCAGGATCTCGACGAGCACGTCGTCTTCGTAGCGCAGGCCCGCTTCGTCATCGGCGAGATCCATCGCGACGAAGTGCCGGGCGAGCACGTCCGGTGCGTCGTGACGCAGGTAATCGGCCAGTGCCGCGTCGGCGAGCGGCGCGTCGAGACGCGCGGTCTGCACCGACAGGCGCTTGAACGGATCGAAGGCCTTGAACACACCCGGTTCCAGCACCTTCACGAAATCGCCCTCATTCATCAGCAGCGCGCGTTCGTTCTTTTTCACTACATGTCGCATCCACATATTCTTGTCCTTTTCTTCAATGACCGCCGGGTGACACGCATCGTGCGGATCGCGGGGCGACGCAACCGGGCGGGCGGCGCGCTGGCCCGGCGTCGAAGTGCGCGGCGACGCATCCTGCATCGCGTCGTCGTGCGCCTTCGCGCGGGCCGTGCGGCCGTCCGGCCGATCGCGCGGAACCGCAACCGGTCCGACGCGCGGCGGGCCTTGCGGCCCGCACCGGCGGGTACTGCTTCTTTCAAGAGACTGTCCTTGCGGACAGTGTTCGAGCGGGATTCGAACCCGCCACCGGCCGGCTTTCGCCGGCTGCTCGACCTGAATGAGCTTCCGAACAATGGGCGCCCCGGGATTCGAACCCGGACGAAGCATCCTGGCGCGCGCCCGTTTGCCTTCATCTGTCCATGGCGGCATGCGCTGCCGCAACGAACGAGGTTCGGCGGCGGCGCACCAGCAGGGCTTGTTGAACCCTGGCTCGTGGGCCAGCGGGACATCCGGCGCTTTCTATTTAGCGAGGAGCGTGCCAGTGGGCTCGTTTGTGCTTCGAATATTTATTAACGTATTGAAAATAAAGGGGATTTATTTGTGATGCGTGGCGGGGCGTCGATGCCTCCTGCCTCGCGTCATCAAGAAAATCCGATACAATCGGATCGCTTCTTATCCCATGAGATAAACATGCGAAAGACCGTCGCCATTGGTTTTCTCGGCACCGTGCTCGACCAGGGCGGCCGCGCGCCGCGCCGTTACCGCAAATGGCGGCCGACGATTTCGCTGTGCGAGCAGCCCGACCTGCCGATCGACCGGCTCGAACTGCTGCATTCGCTGGACTACACGCGTCTCGCCAACCAGGTGCGGGACGATCTCGCGCGACTGTCGCCGCACACCGACGTGCGGCTCACGCCGGTCACGCTCCACGATCCGTGGGATTTCGAGGAGGTCTATGCGACGCTGCACGACTATGCGCGTGCGTATCCGTTCGACCTCGAACACGAGGATTACCTGATCCACATCACGACCGGCACGCACGTCGCGCAGATCTGCTGGTTCCTGCTGGCGGAAGCGCGCTACCTGCCCGCGCGACTCGTGCAGACGGGGCCGCCGAAGCAGACCGACGAGGGTCCGAGCGGGCCGGGCACGATATCGGTGATCGATCTCGACCTGTCGCGTTACAACCGGATCGCACAGCGCTTCACGCGCGAGCGCGACGAAACCGTGTCGTTCCTGAAGGCCGGCATCGCGACCCGCAACGCGCGCTTCAACGCGCTGATCGAGCAACTGGAGCGCGTGGCCGTGCGTTCGCGCGCGCCGATGCTGCTGGTCGGGCCGACCGGCGCCGGCAAGTCGTTTCTCGCGAAGCGCGTGTACGAGCTGAAGCGCGGCCGCCATCGGCTCGCAGGCCCGTTCATCGAGATCAACTGCGCGACGCTGCGCGGCGACGCGGCGATGTCGACGCTGTTCGGTCACGTGAAGGGCGCGTTCACGGGCGCGCAGTCGGCGCGTGCCGGCCTGCTGCGCGCGGCGGACGGCGGCCTGCTGTTTCTCGACGAGATCGGCGAACTCGGGCTCGACGAACAGGCGATGCTGCTGAAGGCGATCGAGGAGAAGCGTTTCCTGCCGGTGGGCGCGGACGTCGAGGCGACCAGCGATTTCGAGCTGATCGCGGGCACGCACCGCGACCTGCGGCAGATGGTGGCGGCCGGCACGTTCCGCGAGGATCTCTACGCGCGGATCAACCTGTGGACGTACGAACTGCCGGGGCTGGCCGAGCGCCGCGAGGACATCGAGCCGAACCTCGAATTCGAACTCGACCGTTTCGGCCGTGAGCAGGGCGAGCAGGTGCGGTTCAACGTCGAGGCGAAGCGGCGCTATCTCGCGTTCGCCGCGTCGCCGCGCGCGGCGTGGGCCGGCAACTTCCGCGAGCTGTCCGCATCGGTTACGCGAATGGCGACGTTGGCCGATGCCGGGCGGATTACCGAAGCGCTCGCCGAGCAGGAAGTCGAACGGCTGACGCGCACGTGGTCGCCGCCGGGCGGCGCGGGGGCGTCCGATGCATGTGTCGACGCGGTGTTCGGCGCGCGTGCGGCGGAACTCGACCTGTTCGACCGTGCGCAGCTTGAGCGCGTGCTCGACGTGTGCCGCGTGTCGGCAAGCCTGTCGGAAGCCGGGCGCACGCTGTTCGCGGTATCGCGGCAGAGCAAGAAGCAGCCGAACGACGCGGACCGGCTGCGCAAGTATCTGGCGCGGTTCGGGTTGGAGTGGGAGGGCGTGCGGCAGGCGCTCGACGGGGCGCGGTGACGCGCCGGCGGGCGTGATGCCTTAACGGCGGCGTGTGCGCGTGCGCCGTATCGTGTGCAAAAACTACAGGAGCATGGTCGTGATCGAGATTCCCGGGACTGTCCGGCCGCTGTTCGTTGCAGCCGGTTGGCGTGGCAATGCCGATGGCCGAGTGTCATCGCATGATGGCGAACATCCGGGCGATGCGATTCTGCGCGCGTTCGACGGGTTGGTCGTGGGGGCCGATCGTGCCGATCGCCGTGGAGAAACCTGCGCGCGGATGGGGATCTCGTTTCATGCGCCGGCGCGCAAGGATCACCAGATTGTCGCGTGGGAACAGGCGCTCGGGACGACGATGGTCGGCGTTGCCGAGGACGATCTCGGGTACGTCGAGTTTTATGTCGATGCAGTCGGACGCGTGTTCGCGACGAATTGCGTGGTCGACGGCGTGTATCTGTGCGGATTCACGTTCGGCGAAGCGGTCGAGCGGACGTTGTGCGGGCGGGTCGCGATTCCGCTAGTGCTCGACGATCGCGCGACGATTGCCTATTACGGCGCGGATCTGACGAGCGACGATCCGCGCGTGATGACGGCCGCGCAGCTCCTTGCCGGGCGCGGGGGGTAGCGCCCGCGGCGTGATGCGGTTGCGTGCCCGGCCGTGCTTCAACCGGCCGCCGCTGCGTGCCGGAACGGCGCCAGAAATGCCCATTCCGGCTGCGCTGTCGCGACGTCCGCGAGCCCGCGCTCGAACGCGTGCGGCGGCAGCCACGGATATCCGAACGCCGCGTGCAGCGCATCGAGTTTCACCGACTGCGGATCGTCGATCGTATCCATCCGTGCGATATGAATGTGCAGCGCGGCAATCCGCGCGGCGTCTTCGCTTTTGCCGTTGCCCGCGAACTGCCAGCGGTATGTGCCATGCCCGATCCGCAATGCGCCGTTGTCCTTCTGCCGCATCACGACGAGCCACGACATCCCGCTGACGCCGTGCGGGTCGACTTCGGGTTCCGTGCAGACGTAATAGGTCCGGCATCGCTCGAACCGCTCGCCGAATTCCTCGACCAGCGTGCGCGCAATCGCAGCCGCGCCCGCCACGCGCGGCGGAAAGTCGATGTCGTCGTTCGCGAGCGAAAAGCTCAGCTCGGCATCGGCCGCGAAGCAGTCGGCGATCAGCGCGGGACGGTTCAGGTCCTTCGCGCGCAGATAGCATTCGAGCAGCGCGCGAACCGACGCGGGATGAAGCGGGAAGGGCATGGACGAGCCTCCTGTATCGGGAAATCGGGACGCATGCACCGGCCGGGCCGGGCCAGGGGCGCATGTGCCTTTGCCGTATAATTTCGTTTCAAAGCTAAATTCGCATGACCGTACGGAGCGTCGAAGTCATGGCCAAGCAGCAAGAGGAGTCCGTTCTGACCATTACCAACCCGGCCTGCCTGATCGACGGCACGGACACGGAATTTCGTCACCTGATCAACGGGCTGCTGCCGTTCGCGGCCCGCCTGCTGTCGGTGCGCGACGGCTTCGGCTCGCTGATCGGCCTCACCGGCATCCAGTATTCGCTGCTCATTTCGGTCGCGCATCTGTCGCACGACGACGTCGTGACCGTCAACCGTCTCGCCGATCACCTGCACCTGAGCGGCGCATTCGTCACGATCGAGACCGGCAAGCTGAAGAAGCTCGGCCTGATCGACAAACGCTCGGACCCCGACGACAAGCGCAAGATGCGGCTCACGGTCACGCCGGCCGGCTCGAAGCTGCTGAAGGCGCTCACCGAGACGCAGCAGCGCATCAACAACGTGCTGTTCGAGGGCGTGACGAAGACCGAATTCAAGGCACTCTGCTCGGTGATCGACCGCCTCGTCACCAATGGCGATCGCGCGACGCTCGATCTCGCCCACCTGATCGCGCGCCAGGAAAAAGGCTGACGCGCGAGCTGCAGGCCCGCCCGCGATCGCCGGCTGGCCTGACGCTTCGGCCGCGCTCAGTGCGCGGCCCACTCGATCGTATTCAGGTCGACCCCTTCGAGATGCATGTCCCACAGCGGGCTCAGCTCACGCAGCTTGCCGACCGTGTCGCGCACCTGCGCGATCACGCTGTCCACTTCAGCCTCGGTCGTGAAGCGGCCGAGCGTGAAGCGGATCGAGCTGTGCGCTAGCTCGTCGCTGCGGCCCAGCGCGCGCAGCACGTACGACGGCTCCAGCGATGCCGACGTGCATGCGGAGCCTGACGACACCGCGACACCCTTGATTCCCATGATCAGCGATTCGCCTTCGACGAAATTGAAGCTGACGTTCAGGTTGTGCGGAATCCGGCGGGCGAGATCGCCGTTCACGTAAACCTCGTCGAGCGTCGACAGGCCCGCTAGCAGCCGGTCGCGCAATGCACCGACGCGGCGGCTTTCTTCCGCCATCTCTTCCTTCGCGAGCCGGAACGCCTCGCCCATCCCGACGATCTGGTGCGTCGGCAGCGTGCCCGAGCGCATCCCGCGCTCGTGGCCGCCGCCGTGCATCTGCGCTTCGATCCGCACGCGCGGCTTGCGGCGCACGTACAGCGCGCCGATGCCCTTCGGGCCGTAGACCTTGTGTGCGGTCACCGTCAGCAGGTCGACGTTCAGCGCATTCACGTCGACCGGAATCTTGCCGGCCGCCTGCACGGCGTCGCAATGGAACACGATGCCGCGCGCGCGGCACAGCGCGCCGATCTCGGCCACCGGCTGGATCACGCCCGTTTCGTTGTTCGCGAGCATTACCGACACCAGGATCGTGTCGGCGCGCAGCGCCTGCCGCACGGCATCGACATCGAGCAGGCCGTCTTCACGCACGTCGAGGTACGTGACGTCGAAACCCTGGCGTTCGAGTTCCCGGCAGGTATCGAGCACGGCCTTGTGCTCGGTCTTCACCGTGACGAGGTGCTTGCCCTTGCCCTGGTAGAAGTGCGCGGCGCCCTTGATCGCGAGGTTGTTGCCCTCGGTCGCGCCGGACGTCCACACGATTTCGCGTGGATCGGCGCCGAGCAGCGCGGCGACGTGCGCGCGCGCTTCCTCGACGGCCTGCTCGGCCTCCCAGCCGTAGCTGTGGCTGCGTGAAGCAGGGTTGCCGAACTGCTCGTGCAGGAACGGCACCATTTTGTCGACCACGCGCGGATCGACGGGCGTCGTCGCGCTGTAGTCCATGTAGATCGGACGGGATTGCATCGATGCGGCTCCGGAAAGCGGTGTCTCCCGCAGGGCACGAAAGCCCCGCGGAACAGGGTAGCCGCAGTGTACGTGGACATTCCCGGACGCCGCGCAACATCCATCCCGCCAGTAGGGTTGTCTTTCAAACAAAGCTTTCAAGATCAGGGTTTACGACAGCTTGAACCCGTCTTTGTGTTTACATTTAATAAAAGCTAAATAACAAAGCTAAATAACGGTGCTTTGTTGGGCCGGATTCCACCGCGGAATCCGGCGATGCAACCCAAGGAGGACGAGATGAGCGAGAACCATGCCGGAACCGGCGCGGGCGCCGACGAGCAGCGGCGCTTTCGCACCGCGCTGTCGATGTTCGCGACGGGCGTCGCGGTGATTACTGCCCCGCGCAAAGAGGGGATGCCGATCGGCATCACGGTCGCGTCGTTCAATTCGGTGTCGCTGGACCCGCCGCTGATCCTGTTCTCGGTCGATCGTCGCAGCCTGAGCCTCGGCGACCTGGCCGGCGCGGGCGGCTATGCGGTCAACGTGCTCGACGAGTCGCAGCAGCACCTGTCGAACTGCTTCGCGAAAGCGAACGGCGACAAGTGGGGCTGGCGTGCCGACGCAGCCGATGACGAAGGCGCGGTGCTGCTGCCCGACGCGCTCGCGACCTTCGAATGCGAACCCTACGCGCAGTACGACGGCGGCGATCACGTGATCTTCGTCGGCCGCGTGACGCGGCATTGCGTGCGCTCGGAAGGGCGTCCGCTGATCTTCTTCGGCGGCCGCTACCGCACGCTCGACGGCCTGCACGCGCCGTCTGCCTGAATGCAACCCACGCTTCATTCCACCCTGGAGGACACCATGATCAAGAACGGGACTCAGCACATCGCGTCGCTGCGCGACGGGCGGCAGGTCTACCTGAACGGCCAGCCGGTCGGCGACGTGACCGCGCACGCGGCATTCCGCAATTCGATCCGCAGCTACGCGAGCCTGTACGACTACCAGGCGCGCGACGAGAACGTCGAGAAGATGACGTTCGTGTCGCCCGACTCGGGCAACCGCGTCAGCCGGATCTGGCAACTGCCGACGTCCTACGACGAACTCGTCGAACGCCGCGCCGCGATGGAAGCGTGGTCGGAGCTGCATTACGGCTTCATGGGCCGCTCGCCGGATCACGTCGCGTCGTGCCTGTCCGGTATGTATATGGGCGCCGACGTGTTCGAGCAATACGATCCGGCGCGCGCGGGCGCACTGCGCGACTACTACCGCTATGCGCGTGACAACGACCTGTTCCTGACCTACGTGATCGTGAATCCGCAGGCGAACCAGTCGAAGTCCGCGCACGAGCAGGAGGACAAGTACCTCGCGGTCGGCATCGTCGATCAGGATGCCGAAGGCATCACGGTGCGCGGCGCGAAGATGCTTGCGACGAGCGGGATCATGGCGAACGAGGTGTTCTGCAGCTGCATCCAGCCGCTGCGCGAAGGCGACGAGATGTACGCGCTGTCGTTCGCGGTGCCGATGAACGCGAAGGGCATGAAGATCCTGTCGCGCAAGTCGTACGAGGAGAACGCGACGTCGGTGTTCGACAACCCGCTGTCGAGCCGCTTCGACGAAAACGACGCGGTGCTGTATTTCGACGACGTGAAGGTGCCGTGGGAACGGATCTTCGTCGCCGGCAACACGGCGATGTGCGCGAAGCAGTTCCACGCGACGCCCGCGCACGTGTACCAGAACTACCAATGCCAGGTGCGGCTGATGACGAAGCTGCGCTTCCTCGTCGGGCTCGGGCTGAAGATCTCCGAAGTCAACGGCACGAATACGTTCCCGCAGGTGCGCGAAACGCTGGGCCAGCTCGCGGCCGAAGCGTCGATGGTCGAGGCGTGGGTCTACGGGATGGAAGCGAAGGGCACCGTCGTCAACGGCTTCTACGTGCCCGACCGCAACATGCTGTACGGCTCGCAGGTCGTCACGCAGCAGCTCTATTCGAAGGTGCTCAACACGCTGCGCGAGCTCGCCGGCGGCGGAATGATCATGCTGCCGTCCAGTGTGCGCGACTTCGAGAACCCCGACCTGCTGCGCATCATCGAGAAGACGCAGAAGTCGCCCGTGTGTTCGTCCGAGGACCGCGTGAAGTTCTTCAAGCTCGCGTGGGATGCGGTCGGCTCCGAATTCGCGTCGCGCCACAACCAGTACGAGCTGTTCTATGCCGGCGCGTCGTTCGTCACGAAGGGGCACGCGTATCGCACGTACGACTGGCAGCGCGCGTCGCATCTGGTCGATTCGATGCTCGGCAGCTATTCGCTGAACCAGGAACTGTCGACGCCGCGCGCCGCTTGATGCGTCGCCGTGCGTCCGACTTACCCACTATTGCCACAGGAGAGACAGATGGCCATCAACAAGCTTCACGACGAATTCCATACGCTGGACATGCAGCGCGACTGGCGGCTGCCGGAAGGCTATGACCCGGCGTCCGGCGCGCAGGAACTGATCCTGTCCGGCGCGCTCGACACCGAGCGCAAGCGCGGCAGCCGCACGCGCCTGCTGCGCCTGCCGGCCGGGCTGCACACGAAGAAGCCGTTCGTGCACGACTACTGGGAAGAGGTGTTTCTCGTCGAGGGCGACCTGACCGTCGGCAACGACGAGCACGGCAACGGCGGCACGCCGTTCAAGGGTTACACGTATGCGGTGCGTCCGCCCGGTGCATGGCACGGCCCGTTCAAGTCGAACGGCGGCTGCGTGCTGCTGGAAATTCACTACTACGACCCGGCGTAAGCACGGCCGATCCACGACACACGGCGGGCGGCTGCACGCAGCGCGTGCGCTGCCCGCCACGAGGAGCATTCGATGAAAACCATCACGTTCGCGATCGACGGTCGCGACGGCCGTACCGAGCGCGCGATCGCGATCGACACGCTCGTGATCGCGGGCTGGACCGGCCGCGACACGGTCGCCATGGAGCAGCACATCCGCGAGCTGGAGGAACTGGGCGTCAGGCGCCCGGCGGCGACGCCCGTGTTCTACCGCGTCGCGGCCGATCGCCTCGATCCGTCGCCGGCGATCCAGGTATCGGGCGGGCAGAGCAGCGGCGAAGCGGAATTCGTACTGGTGCGCGACGGCGGCGAGACCTTCGTCGGCATCGCGTCCGACCACACCGATCGTGAAGTCGAGACCTACGGGATCACGGTGTCGAAGCAGATGTGCGGCAAGCCGTGCGCGAACACGCTGTGGAAATTCGACGACGTGGCCGGGCACTGGGATCAGCTCGTGCTGCGTGCGTACGCAACGATCGACGGCGAGCGCGTGCTGTATCAGGAAGGCAAGGTGACCGCGATGCGCGCACCGGACGACCTGCTCGCGCAGTTTGCACGCCATGACGGCCGCTTCGTCGACGGTACAGTGATGCTCTGCGGCACGCTTGCGGCGATCGGTGGCATCCGGCCGGCCGAGCGGTTCGAGGTCGAGCTGGAGGATCCGGTGCTGGGTCGCACGCTGCGGCATGCGTATGCGGTGGACACGCTGCCCGTGGCGGGCTGACGCGGTAGCGGAACGCGCACGCACTCAGGCGCGGCAGATCGCGATGATCTCCGCGCTGGTCGCGTCGTCGAACGGCGCGTGCTGCCAGTCGCCGTACCAGTCGGCCGACGAGAATCCGCTTGCGATCACGCGCGCCTGCAGGTCGGGTTGTGCAATGAAACGCAGCCGGCTCGTGTTCGTGAGCACCGTGTCGTCGCGGCGGAAGCGGTAGTGCGTGTCGAACGTCACGATCGCACCGTCTACCGAGCGCACCGCGTGATGAAGGTCGACGATGCCCGCTTCGCGCGACTCGACGCTGCGTGCCGAATGCGCCGGCGTCCATGCACGCCACGGCGCGACACGCGGATTACGGGTGTCGAACAGGAAGCGGCCGCCGTCGGCGAGTACGCGCCGCACGCCGCGAAGTGTCGCGTCGATGTCGGTGTCGGTCAGCAGGCACTGGAACGCATGCCCCGTCATCACGACCGCATCGAACGGTGGTGCGCCAGGCGGCAGGCTGTCGAGCCCGCACGCGAGCCAATGCACGGCGTCGGCGCCGGGCTGGCGTCGCGCGTATTCGATCATCGCCGGCGCGGGATCGATCGCGACGACGTCGTGCCCGGCCGCCGCGAGCCGGCGCGCGAAGGTGCCGGTGCCGCAGCCGAGATCGAGGATGCGTTGCCGCGCGGCGCCGATCACGGAGGCGTAGAACGCGAAATCCTGGTCGCCCGCGTTGAACAGATCGTAGATCGCGACGAGGCGCGGGTCGGTGTAGAGGGCTTCGCCGGCGGGCGCCGCGGCGGACGTCATGCGGTCGTGCGTGTCAGCGCTGCTGCACGGCCACGCGCAGCCCGAGCGCGATGAAGATCGAGCCGATGATCTTCCCCTGCCAGCGCGTGAGCCACGTGAGCCGCTTCACGATGCGGCCGAGCGGACGGATCGAGCACGCGATCAGCGTCGTGTAGAGCGAACTGAGCACGACGAAGATCAGCCCGAGCACCGCGAACTGCACGAACGTCGAGCCGCGTTCCGGATGCACGAACTGCGGCATGAACGCGAGGAAGAACAGCGCGGTCTTCGGATTCAGCACTTCGGCGGGAATCGCCTGCAGGTACGCCTTGAGCGGCGTGACGGGCGACACGCTCGGCAGCGACGGATCGGACGGCTTCTCGATCAGCGCGCGCACGCCGAGGTAGATCAGATACGCGGCGCCGACCACCTTCACGACGTTGAACGCGAGCGCCGACGTCATCAGCAGCGCCGACAGGCCGACGGCCGCGAACAGCGTATGCACGAAATCGCCGCTGGCGACGCCGAGGCCGGTCAGGATGCCGGTCTTGCGGCCGCCCTGCACGGTGCGGCTCAGCACGAGCAGCACGGCGGGGCCGGGAATCAGGAACAGGCCCAGGACGACGGCCGTGAAAGTGGTCAGCGTGGTCAGGTCGAACATGGCGGCTCCGGCAGGTGGGCGCAACGGCGGGGGATCGGGGCATTGTATTCGCTTCGGCGTACGGCTGCAGACGTAGCCCGGGCAACCGCACGGCCGCACCGGCCCCTTTCTGGTATAAGCACGAAAAGGCGCGCGGGCAGCGCGTCCGGCTTCCTCCATCGTCCACCGTTTCATGCGCAAGCTTCCACCGACCACCGATCCCGCAGCGGATGACGAAGTCTTCCATGTGCCGCGCCCGCTCGTCGTGTTCGGCGGCTCGGTCGTCGAGCCCGAATGGCGGCTCGAGCGGCACAGCCATCCGCAGGCGCAACTGCTCTACACGTTGAGCGGTGTCATCTACTGCGAGATCGACGGCGGCGTGTGGAGCGCGCCGCCGCAATGCATGGTGTGGATTCCGGGCGACGTCCCGCATGCGGCGCGCGGCTCGGCCGGCGCGACGTTCTACGCGGTGCTGGTCGAACCCGACGCCGCGCTCGACCTGCCCGCGCGCTGCTGCACGCTGTCGGTGTCGCCGCTGCTGCGCGAACTGCTGCTGAAGGCGGCGAGCTTCCCGAACCTGTACGACGTCGACGGGCCGCAGGGGCGATTGATCGCGACGCTGCTCGACGAACTCGTCGCGGCGCCGGTCGAGGATCTGTACCTGCCGATGCCGGCCGACCGGCGGCTGCGCAAGCTGATCGACCATCTGCTCGACGATCCGGCCGACAAGTCGCCGCTGGCCGAACTCGCGGGGCGCGTGGGCATCAGCGAGCGCAGCCTGACGCGGCTCGCGGCGAAGGAACTGGGGATGAGCCTCGGCGACTGGCGCCGGCGGCTACACGTCGCGCTGTCGCTGCGGATGCTGACGACCGGCCGCCGCGTGCACCAGATCGCGATCGATCTCGGCTACGAGAGCGCGAGCAGCTTCGTGACGATGTTCCGCAAGGCGACCGGCAAGTCGCCGACGCAATTCCTCACCGACCGGCAACGCTGAGCGGCGCGGACAGCGCGGACGGCGCGGCCCGCGCACGCATGCGCGATTGGCCGGATTGAGCAAGCGGTTGGCCGGGACGACAAATGACGCGGTGGGCCTCGATCCATAAAATGAGAATCGTTCTCATCTGGAGGCCGACATGCAAATCGTCACGACCGAATTCCCGTTTGTCTGGTTGCGTTACACCGGTTCGACGCATACCGATCCCGCCCGCCTGCTCGCCGAACTCGACGCGTTGCTGGCGCGTCGCGAACCGTTCGTTCTTCTGACCGACGACGCGCCGTCCGGCGACGATCGCGGCGGCGACGATCACGAACTGCGCAAGCAACTCGCGAAGTGGAGCAAGGCCAACCGCGCGCAGTCGCGTGAATGGATTCCCGCGATGATCGCGATCGAGCCCGACGCGTCGCGGCGCGTGGCGCTCAATGCCTTCTCGGGCGCGTTCGAGAAGGTGTGGGGCTATCCGCTGAACGCGGCGGCCACCCGCGACGACGCGCTCGCGCTGGCGCAGCGGCTGCTCGACGAACCGGCGCGCGGCGCCGTGGCGGCGAACGGCTGAACCTTCTCTGCCGCGCGGGCGGCGCGGCGTTCCTCGATACGCATGCACGGCGCGCAAGCACGCGCCGCGGCATGCGGCCAACATGCAGGGGTGTCCGGTGGACAATCCGATCCGCGCGATGCGCATCTTCACGCGCATCGTCGAAATGAACAGCTTTACGCGTGCGGCGCAGGCGCTCGGCATTTCGCGCGCCACCGCGACGCGGACCGTGCAGGAGCTCGAAACGGCGCTCGGCATGCCGTTGCTGGTGCGCACGACGCGCGCGCTGCGGACGACGCCCGAAGGCGACGCGTATTACCGGCGCTGCGTGCGCATCACGGCGGACGTCGACGAGCTAGAAGCCAGCATTCGTGGCGCCGCGCTGCATCCGAGCGGGCCGCTGCGCGTCGAGCTGCCGCCGGCGGTCGCGGACGCGATCGTGCTGCCGGCGCTCGGCGCGTTTCATGCCCGGCATCCCGATCTGGTGCTGATGTTGGGTGTGTCCGGGCGCGCGGCCGATCGCGTCGGCGATGCGGTCGACTGCAGCGTCCGGCTCGGCGAGCTGCCCGATTCGTCGCTCGTCGCGCGCCGGCTCGGCATGCTCGAGCGCGTGACCTGCGCGAGCCCCGCGTATCTCGACCGCCACGGCGTGCCGCGTACGCTCGATGATCTGGCCTCGCATCGCGCGGTCAGCGTGTCGTCCGTGCCGGGCCAGCGCACGGCCGAACTCGATTTCCTCGTCGATGGTGCGGTGCGCAAGGTGCGGCTCGACGGAATCGTCACCGTGGACGACGAGCAGGCGTATCTGGCGTGCGGCGTGCATGGCCTCGGGCTGATCCAGCCGCCGCGCGTTGCCGCGCAGGCGCTGATCGATGCGGGGCGGTTGCGGGAAGTGCTGCCGCGCTGGCGGCCCGACGCGATCGCGGTGTCGGCCGTCTACGTGAAGCGCCCGCATGTGTCGCCCGGCGTGCGCGCATTCGTCGACTGGATTGCGGAGCGGTTCGGCGCGGCGGTGGGCGAGCAGGCGGGCATGCTCACCGCACGAGTGTGGCGGCCGATGGTGGGCGTCGTGGACAGGGTTGATCAGGTGGACGCCCAGATGGCCGCCGCTTGATCCGCGCGTGTCGAATCAGGCGCGTTAAACGGCTCGCAATCGTCGTGGGTGTTCTCTGTTGACCGACGATATTGCGGAAGCGGATCGATGATCCCGTCGGGTTGTCCTGGAGGAGCGGTCGGTGCCAGCCGCGCGTGAATCCGGGGGCTGCCGGCTCATATGAGCGTGTCAATATTCTGGCGATTTTTTGATGAAATCGCTGAAATATTGGCTCTTTTGAGCGAGCCGCACGTTTGCCTCTCCCGGATCGACACGCGTCGTTTCCTGCGTCCCGATCACCGCCCCAGTTCACCCGCCAGAAAATCGACGAACGCCCGAATCCGCGTGGACATCTGGTGACGCTGCGCATACACCGCATAGATGTCGGCGCTCGGCGTCTCGTGGTCGGGCAGCACGACGACCAGGCGGCCGTCGGCGAGATAGTCGCGCAGATCCCATTCCGCGCGCATCAGGATCCCGTGCCCGTCGAGCGCCCATTTCACGGCGATCTCGCCGTCGTTCGTCGTCAGGTTGCCGTTGATCCGCACGGCTTCCGTATGGCGTGCCGCGCCGCGCCCGCTCGTCAGGCGCCAGACGCCGTAACTCTCGTCGCCCTGCCGGATGCCGATGCAGTTGTGCCGCGTCAGGTCGTGCGGGGTAGCGGGTGTGCCGTGCCGCGCGAGATACGCGGGCGCCGCGCACAGCAGCCGGCGGTTCGGCGCGAGCCGCCGCGCGACGACCCGTGTATCGGGTGGCTCGCCGAAGCGGATGCATACGTCGAACGCGTCGTCGGTGAGCGGCGGCGGCATCACCGACAACTGCAGTTGCACCGACACCTCGGGATAGCGCGCGACGAAGCGCGAGATCGCGGGGCCGACCTGGTTGCGCCCGAAGCCGAGCGTCGCGTTCACGCGCAGCAGCCCCTTCGGGCGCTGCTTCGCGCTGCCGAGCAGTTCGCCGAGTTCGTCCATCTGGTCGAGGATTCGGCGCGCGTAGTCGAGATACACGTCGCCTTCGGGCGTCAGCATCATCCGCCGCGTCGTGCGGTTCACGAGCGTGACGCCCGCGCGCCGCTCCATCAGCGTGAGCCGCTTGCTGACGGCCGCCGCGGTCAGCCCGAGTTCGCGCGCGGCCGCGCTCAGGCTGCCCGACGCGGCCAGCGTCGAGAAGAAGCCGAGATCAGCCGGCTGGACGGTATCCGTCATGACGGGATTCGTGAATTCAAGTTAAAGATGCTTTGAGTCTAGCACCGGTTCCGGTACTTCTGGTTCGGTAAAGTGCCTCCACGCTGACGATCAATCGAGGATGTGCACATGAAGACCTACCGTATCGCAACGATTCCCGGCGACGGGATCGGCAAGGAAGTGGTGCCGGCCGGCAAGCAGGTGCTGGAAGCGCTGGCTCGCGGCAGCGACCGCTTCGCGTTCGAGTTCGAGGATTTCGACTGGGGCGCCGACTACTACCGCCAGCACGGCGCGATGATGCCGGCCGATGGCCTCGACGCATTGCGCGGCAAGGACGCGATCCTGTTCGGCTCGGCGGGCGACCCGGACGTGCCGGACCACGTGACGCTGTGGGGGCTGCGCCTGAAGATCTGCCAGGGCTTCGACCAGTACGCGAACGTGCGCCCGACGCGCATCCTGCCCGGCATCGATGCGCCGCTGAAGCGCTGCGGGCCCGACGACCTGAACTGGGTGATCGTCCGCGAGAATTCCGAAGGTGAATACGCGGGCGTCGGCGGCCGCGTGCACCAGGGCCATCCGATCGAGGCCGCGACCGACGTGTCGATCCTCACGCGCGCCGGCGTCGAACGCATCATGCGCTTCGCGTTCCGGCTCGCGCAGTCGCGTCCGCGCAAGCTGCTGACCGTGATCACGAAGAGCAACGCGCAGCGGCACGCGATGGTGATGTGGGACGAGATCGCGAAGCAGGTTGCGCAGGAATTCCCCGACGTCACGTGGGACAAGGAGCTCGTCGATGCGGCGACCGCGCGCATGGTCAACCGGCCGGCGTCGCTCGACACGATCGTCGCGACCAACCTGCACGCGGACATCCTCAGCGATCTCGCGGCCGCGCTCGCGGGCAGCCTCGGCATCGCGCCGACCGGCAACATCGATCCCGAACGCCGCTATCCGTCGATGTTCGAGCCGATCCACGGCTCCGCGTTCGACATCATGGGCAAGGGGCTCGCGAATCCGGTCGGCACGTTCTGGTCGGTCGTGATGCTGCTCGAACACCTCGGCGAAGCGGCAGCCGCTGCGCGCGTGATGCAGGCGATCGAGGCGGTGACGGCCGACCCGTCGCTGCACACGCGCGATCTCGGCGGCAGCGCGACGACCGCGCAGGTGACGGCGGCTGTTTGCGAGCGCGTCGCGAACGCGGCGGTCGCCGCCTGACGACCAGGGCGGCGATGGGCAGGCGGGCCGCGACGTAGCGGCTAGCGGTTGGCGGCGGCACGCGTGCGTACCCGGAACCGTTCGTCGTCCGTTCATCGTCCCCGGATTTTCCTGCCCCGAGACTCGCGCGTCCGACGCGAGCCGGGCGCGCCGGCCCACGCGCTTCGCCGCGGCGCCGGCGTGCATTCATACACCGAGCACGACTCGACGGCTCGACCTCGAAGGAGGAGACACATGCAAGCGGATCTGGAAACCCGCGTCGCGCGGAAACTGATGTGGCGCATCATTCCGTTCGTGATGCTGCTTTACTTCGTCAGCTTTCTCGATCGCGTCAACGTCGGCTTCGCCGCGATGACGATGAACAAGGCGATCGGCCTGTCGCCGACCGCATTCGGGTTCGGCGGCGGCCTGTTCTTCATCGGCTACTTCCTGTTCGAGGTGCCGTCCAACCTGATTCTTCATCGCGTCGGCGCGCGCATCTGGATCGCACGCGTGATGATCACGTGGGGGATCGTGTCGGCCGTGTCCGCATTCGCGTCCGGGCCGACGAGCTTCTACGTGCTGCGCTTCCTGCTCGGCATGGCCGAAGCCGGATTCTTCCCCGGCATCATCCTGTACCTGAGCCTGTGGTTTCCCGCGAAGCAGCGTGCGGTGGCCGCCGCGTGGTTCATGGCGGCCGCACCGATCTCGACCGCGATCGGTTCGCCGCTGTCGGGCGCGATCATGCAGATGCCGCCGATGTTCGGGCTCGCCGACTGGCAGATGCTGTACATCGTCGAAGCGCTGCCGGCGGTCGTGCTCGGCTTCGTCGTGCTCCGGTGCCTGACCGATTCGCCGTCGAAGGCCGCGTGGCTGCGTGCGGACGAGCGCGACTGGCTGGTCGCGAAGCTGAAAGCCGAAGCCGATGCGCGCCACACGCATGCCGGGCATACGGCCGGCGCGTGGCAGGCGCTGCGCGATCCGCGCGTGCTGGCGCTTGCGCTGATCTACTTCGGCACGTCGGCGGGTTTGTACACGCTCGGCCTGTGGGCGCCGCTGATGGTCAGGCAGTTCGGCTTCACCGCGTTGCAGACGGGCTTGCTCACCGGGATTCCGAGCATCGCCGCCGTCGTCGCGATGATCGTGTGGGCGCGGCATTCGGATCGTACCGGCGAGCGCACGTGGCACGTCGTGATTCCGTGCGTGCTCGCGTGCATCGGTTTCGTGTTCGCGGGGCAGGCGAGTACGGCGCTGCTGACCGTGCTTGCGCTGGTCGTCGTCAACATCGGGGTCAGCGCCGCGAAGGCGCCGTTGTGGGCGATGCCGAGCACGTTCCTATCGGGTGCCGGCGCGGCGGCGGGCATCGCGATGATCAACTCGATCGGCAATCTCGGCGGGTTCGTCGGGCCGTTCGCGATCGGCTGGCTGAAGCACGTGACGGGCGGGTATGCGGCGGGGCTCTACGTGGTGGCGGGCACGCTGGCAGTGTCGGCGGTCGTCACGCTGATGTTGAGCCGCAAGGGCGCGAAGGAAGCCGTCGTGCCGGGTGTGCGGCATCACTCGTAGGTGCGGCGCTTGCATCGAAACGCCGGACGGTCGCGCATGACGCGCGCCCGTCCGGATTTGCGCGTCGTGCCGCTCGATCAGCTATGCGTGAGCGTCAGCGCGTAGAACTTCACGATCGTGCCGGGCGTCGTCAGCGGCGTGCCCGACACGGCCGTCTGGTCGTAGTCGCCCGCCTTGAAGTAGAAGCTCTCGCCGTCGAAACTCGAATCCATCGTGAAGGTCTTGGTCGTGCCGTTCGCCGTGACGGTGATCGTCGTCCCGCTCAGGCTCAGCGTGTAGCTGAACTTCTTGCCGACACCGACGGTGGTGATCGGCGTGGTCGTCGACTTGCCGCCCTGGTTGGTGCTTTCGAGCAGCAGCTGCACGACGCCGCCGGACGTGAACTGCAGCTCGCACAGCGGCTTGCTCGGGCCGCTGCCCTGGAAGATCTGGCCGATCGTCGTGTGATCGGGCACCTGCGCGACGGTCACCGTCGCATTCAGCCGGTTGGTGCCGGAGGTCGGCCAGATCGCGTTTTCGCGCAGCTCGGTGCGCGGATGCAGCGACCCGGACGTCGTCCAGCCCTGCGTCGGGTCCATCATCACCATCGATCCGTCGCTGCCGTCCGTATAGAAATACGTCGGGTTCACGTAGCCGCCCGCGAGCGACGAACCGCTCACCGTGTCGACCTTGCCGGACGAGCCGGTCGGCAACTGCAGCGTGAACGGCGCGAGGTTGAAGTTCGAGCCGGGCGGGTTCGACGGGCTGAGCGCCATCGCGGTGGCCTGCTGGCGGGCGGCGGCGGCCGGGCTGGCCGGATCGTCGCCGCCGCACGCGGACAGGCACGCTACGGACAGAACGGCGACGACGCACGGGATGATCCTGTTCTTCATGGTGTCTCTCTCTGATGGTCCGTGGCTGGACGCCACGTTGTGGATAACGTTTTCCTATTTGGGCGTACGATCGTCGAAACGAGATCGGTTGCCCGTAGAAAGCACTCCAAAATACAGAAAGCAGGTAAGACTCGACGGCTGGAACAGTGATGCTGAATATTGCGGGATTTTCAAGGCTTGCAATCGGCTTTCCGTGAAGCTGCTCGAGCCGATCGGGGACGATGCTAACAAGAAGCACCAAAAGAGTAAACGTTTTCCTATTTGGGTCGGGGAAGTTGCTTTGCGGCGACTGCCGCGAGGTATCCGTGTACCGACTTGAAGGGCGCCGGGCAGGTGTGCCGGTTACGACTCCGTCGCCGCGACGTGCTGCGCGATACGCGCGGCACACGCATCGGGCGTCGCATCGGACGTATCGAGCACCATCTGGCTGAACGGCCGCGACGCATAGCCTTCGCGATACATCTCGGCGATCCGGGTCCGCTCCCAGTCAGTCAGCGCGCGCGAGCCGCGATTCGACGACGCGATCGCTTCGGGCGGTGCGAGCGTCACGACGCACAAGCGCGCATCGCGCGCGTCGCAGGCGGCGCGCAGCCGCTCGAATTCCGTTTCGCCGATCGGATAGGCGATGACCAGATGACGCTCACGCGCGTTCGCGATCTGCGTGACGAGACGCTCGAGCGCGATTGCCCACTGCACGTCGAGCGGCGCGTCTTCGGGCGCATCGTGATCGTCGCCGTCGATGAAGCGCGCATCGGGCAGCACGTGCGCGAGCGCGAGACCGATCGTCGTCTTGCCGCTGTTGATCGGGCCGTTCAGGTGGATGACGGTAAGGGCGGTCATGAGTCGGCGCGGGAATCGGAAGACTCGCAGCTTGCCATGACTGGCGCGGCGGTGCAGTGCCGTTGGTACGTCACGCGGTGTGATGCGATGAGCGGAAGGGAAGGCGGAGAGGCGGGGAAGAGGCGGAGGGAGCGGCAGGCTGCGTGCGCGAAGAGGATGCGCCCACACAAGCCTGCCCGACCGTACCGCATCCAGCGATGCGGCACGGCGTCGAGCGAAGCGACTTACTTCTCGTCGCCCTTGATCTGCGGCAGCGCCGACGTCTCACCCGGCGTCAGCAGCCCGACTTGCGAGTACACGCGCAGCTTGTCGCGCGTATCGGTGATGTCGAGGTTGCGCATCGTCAGTTGGCCGATCCGGTCGCGCGGCGAGAACGTCGACGCAACCTTCTCCATCGACAGGCGTTCCGGCTGGTACGTGAGGTTCGGCGACTTCGTGCTCAGGATCGAGTAATCGTTGCCGCGGCGCAGTTCGATCTTCACTTCGCCGGTGATCGCGCGCGCGACCCAGCGTTGCGCGGTTTCGCGCAGCATGATCGCCTGCGGGTCGAACCAGCGGCCCTGGTACAGCAGGCGGCCGAGGCGGCGGCCGTTCTCGCGGTATTGCTCGATCGTGTCTTCGTTGTGGATGCCGGTGACGAGACGCTCGTACGCGATGTAGAGCAGCGCGAGGCCCGGGGCTTCATAGATGCCGCGGCTCTTCGCCTCGATGATCCGGTTCTCGATCTGGTCGCTCATGCCGAGGCCGTGGCGGCCGCCGATGCGGTTCGCTTCCAGCAGCAGTTCGACCGGGTCGGTGAACTCGATGCCGTTCAGCGCGACCGGCTGGCCGGCTTCGAAGCGTACCGTCACTTCTTCCGCGGCGATCTTCACGTCGTCGCGCCAGAACGCGACGCCCATGATCGGGTTCACGATCTTGATGCCGCTCTCGAGGCTTTCGAGATCCTTCGCTTCGTGCGTCGCGCCGAGCAGGTTCGAATCGGTCGAGTAGGCCTTCTCGGCCGACATCTTGTACGCGAAACCGGCCTGGTTCATGAATTCGGACATTTCGGCACGGCCGCCGAGCTCGTCGATGAACGTCTGGTCGAGCCACGGCTTGTAGATCTTCAGATCCGGGTTCACGAGCAGGCCGTAGCGGTAGAAGCGCTCGATGTCGTTGCCCTTGTACGTGCTGCCGTCGCCCCAGATGTTGACGCCGTCTTCCTTCATCGCGGCGACGAGCATCGTGCCCGTCACGGCGCGGCCGATCGGCGTGGTGTTGAAGTACGTGATGCCTGCCGTCGTGATGTGGAACGCGCCGCTTTGCAGCGCTGCGATGCCTTCGGCGACGAGCTGCGCGCGGCAGTCGATCAGGCGGGCGCCGGCTGCGCCGTATTCGATCGCGCGTTTCGGGATCGCGTCGTAATCGTCTTCGTCGGGCTGGCCGAGGTTCGCCGTGTATGCGTACGGGACGGCGCCCTTGAGTTTCATCCAGTGCAGCGCTGCGCTGGTGTCCAGGCCGCCGGAGAAGGCGATACCGACCTTCTGGCCGGTCGGGAGGCTTTCGAGAATCGTGCTCATAGGAATAACCGTGGATTGAAGCCGGTGGGATCGTATTTCGCGGAATATGCGAGTATCGGCTGTCCGGGAGGTTGGGGCAAGGGCTGATTTTCGCGCGGAACCGTCGTCGGGCCTGTCGCGGCGGGCCTGGCGGGCGGTTAACCGGGTGGAGAACGGCGCGCAGGACAGCCAGAAATCGCGGCAGAAACCGGCACCGGCGACCCCGGCCGAGCGCCATGTTTCCGGGGCCGGATCGACCGAAGCTGCCGCCGTCAGGATGCCGGTGCGTCGTTGTGAAAGGCAGATGAAAGGCGACTGCGCGAAGCCCGGATTCCCGCGACCGTCAGATGTTCCACGACTGCGCCGTGTCGAGCAGCTTCTCGCGCAACTGGTCGACTTCCCCGGCCAGCTTGGCCGTGATCGACACGTAGCCGGACAACTGCGGCGGCGGCGCGTCGTGCGGCGGGTCGGCCGGCCGGCGGCGCGGCGAGAGCCGGCTCG
>NZ_JAAGPG010000916.1:0-245 GCF_017104665.1 Burkholderia sp. Se-20378
TTTTTGTGCTTTGTTACATGTGTGTGGTAGTTCTAGTTGTCATATATGTATACTGTTAAGTTTTTCATTTGTGTGGTGGTGCGTCGTAGTTGTGTGTGTGGTACATGTTTCTGTTTACTGTTGTGCACTAGTGTCCTTCAGTATGACTGAGTACTTGTCCATTGTTCTAATCTGTTCTTATTTTGTTTGTCACTCTGCCTTCATGATTCTTTTTTTTTTTTTTTTTTTTTTTTAATCACACGGCC
>NZ_JAAGPG010000917.1:0-1925 GCF_017104665.1 Burkholderia sp. Se-20378
TGCCCGTGTGGCTGTCGGCGGCGCTTGCGCTCGCGGCGGTGCTCGCGTGCGGGCTCACCACCTACAAGAAGGGCTGGATCGCGATCCGCAACGGCAACCTGAACATCAACGCGTTGATGAGCATCGCGGTGACGGGCGCGATGGCGATCGGCCAGTGGCCGGAAGCCGCGATGGTGATGGTGCTGTTCACGATCGCCGAGCTGATCGAAGCGAAGTCGCTCGACCGCGCCCGCAATGCGATCCAGGGCCTGATGCAACTCGCGCCGGACACCGCGACCGTGCAGGACGCCGACGGATCGTGGCGCACGATCGAGGCCGCGCAGGTGGCGCTCGGCGCGGTCGTGCGCGTGAAGCCGGGCGAGCGGATCGGGCTGGACGGCGAAGTCGTCTCGGGCCGCTCGACGGTGAACCAGGCGCCGATCACCGGCGAGAGCCTGCCCGTCGAAAAGACGACCGGCGACGCCGTGTACGCGGGCACGATCAACGAATCGGGTTCGTTCGAATATCGCGTGACGGCCGTCGCGGCCAACTCGACACTCGCGCGGATCATCCATGCGGTTGAAGAAGCCCAGGGCGCGAAGGCGCCGACGCAGCGCTTCGTCGACCAGTTCGCACGCGTGTACACGCCGATCGTGTTCGCGGTCGCGCTGCTGGTCGCCGTGGTGCCGCCGATCGTCATGGGCGGTGCGTGGCACGACTGGATCTACCGCGCGCTGGTGCTGCTCGTGATCGCATGCCCGTGCGCGCTGGTGATCTCGACGCCGGTGACGATCGTGTCGGGGCTCGCGGCCGCGGCGCGACGCGGGATTCTCGTGAAGGGCGGCGTCTATCTGGAAGAAGGGCGCAAGCTCGCGTGGCTCGCGCTCGACAAGACCGGCACGATCACGCACGGCAAGCCGGTGCAGACCGACTTCGACCTGCATGCGGACGACGCCGATGAGGCGCGTGTACGGCACCTCGGCGCGAGCCTTGCGGCGCGCTCCGATCACCCGGTGTCGCAGGCGATTGCAACGGCTGCCCGCGACGCCGGCACGACGGCCTTCGCCGATGTGCAGGACTTCGAAGCGATCGTCGGGCGCGGCGTGCAGGGCACGATCGACGGCACGCGCTACTGGCTCGGCAACCATCGGCTCGTCGAGGAACTCGAGCGCTGCTCGACGGCCCTCGAAGCAAAGCTCGATGTACTCGAGCGGCAAGGCAAGAGCGTCGTGGTGCTGGTCGACGAAGTGCGCGTGCTCGGCATCTTCGCGGTGGCCGACACGATCAAGGACACGAGCCGTGCAGCGATCGCCGATCTGCATGCGCTCGGCATCCGCACCGCGATGCTGACCGGCGACAACCCGCATACCGCGCAGGCGATCGCGCAGCAGGCCGGTATCGACGACGCGCGCGGCAACCAGCTGCCGGAAGACAAGCTCGCGGCGGTCGAGGAGCTGTCGGCCGGCGGCGCGGGCGCGGTCGGGATGGTCGGCGACGGCATCAACGATGCGCCGGCGCTCGCGCGCGCCGACATCGGCTTCGCGATGGGCGCGATGGGCACCGACACCGCGATCGAGACGGCCGACGTCGCGCTGATGGACGACGACCTGCGCAAGATTCCCGCGTTCGTGCGGCTGTCGCGTGCGACGCATCGCGTACTGGTGCAGAACATCGGCTTCGCGCTCGGCGTGAAGATCGTGTTCCTCGGCCTCACGGTCGCGGGGCTCGGCACGATGTGGATGGCGGTCTTCGCCGACGCGGGCGCAAGCCTGATCGTCGTGGCCAACGGTTTGCGGCTGCTGTCGTCCTCGGGGACGTTCGGTGCCGCTCGGCTTCGGCACGGTGCTCGCATCGGTGATGGCCGCGAAAAGCCACGGACGCGACCGCCCGTCGCGAACGACCTGGGCGCTCGGCTACGACTACCGGCTGTCGAAACGGACCGACGT
>NZ_JAAGPG010000918.1:0-2212 GCF_017104665.1 Burkholderia sp. Se-20378
TCGTCGAACAGGCGCAGCGCGCCGGCCGGCGCGCGGTCGCGCGGACAATAGCGGATGCCGAGGTCGATGCCTTCGGCGCGCAAATCGAGTACCTTGTCGTTCGCGGCGACGCGCAGGTCGATCTCCGGAAGGCGCGCCTGCAGCCGCCCGAGCCGCGGCAGCAGCCATAGCGCGGTGACGCCGATGCTCGCGGTGATCGTGACGGGCTGGCGCTCGCGCGCGGCGGCGAGCGACGCGACGGTGTCTTGCAGCCCGTGCAGTGCCGCATCCGCGACGCGAAACAGCCGCTCGCCTTCGGGCGTGAACGCGATCTTCCGGTAGCCGCGCTGCAGCAGCGCGACGCCGAGATGCGCTTCGAGCGCGTGCACCTGGCGGCTGACCGCCGATTGCGTGACGCACAGGTCCTGCGCGGCGAGCGTGATGCTCATGCGGCGGCCGACGGCGACGAAACCGCGGACGAGGTCGAGCGACGGGAGACGGACGAGCGGCGTTGACATGCGCGTGACTCATGCGAACGGAGCAGCAAGATTGGTTGAGAACTTGGGGCGCGTCAAGTTCAATGGAGGCTGGTGTGGGCGGTGGAGGATGGGGCTGGTGCGGTGACGCCTCGGCTGGCTGCGAAGCTTGGGCTTGAGCAGGCACTGAGGCGCCAACCCGGACGGACCGCGAAGCATGGGACCGGAGACACGATGACGATTTCGAACGAAGGCAACGGAATGACGCAGGGCACCCGCGCGGCAGACGCATTGCCGCCCGAACCCGTGACGCTGCGCGCGGCCGACGGCTACGCATTGCGCGGCCACGTATGGCGCCATCGCGGCGGCAGTGTCGCTCGCCCCGTGACGGTCATCAATTGCGCGACGTCGGTGCGTTGCGACTACTACTTTCGTTTCGCGGCCTGGCTGTTCGCACAGGGGCGCGACGTGCTCGTCTACGACTATCGCGGCATCGGCGGGTCGCGCCCGGCGCAGCTCGCGAAGCTGCGCGCGAACTGGCTCGACTGGGGGCGGCTCGATTGCGAAGCCGCATTGCAATACGCACGCGACGCGTTTCCGGGCCAGCCGATCGATGTCGTCGCGCACAGTATCGGCGGGGTTGCGCTCGGACTCGCCGCATCGAACGTCAACGTCCGACATGCGGTGACGGTCGGCGCGCAGTATGCGTACTGGCGCGATTACATGCCGGCCGAGCGGCGGCGCATGTGGTGGAAGTGGCACGTCGCGATGCCGGTGCTCGCGGCCGTGTTCGGCTACGTGCCTGCGAAGCGGCTCGGCTGGATGGAGGACACGCCGCGCGGCGTCGCGTTGTCGTGGGTGCGCTCGCAGGCGCGCTTCGAGGCGGGCTATACGCGCGGCCTGCTCGCCGAACCCGCCGCGAGCCGCGCCGCGTTGCCCGCCCGCTTCGCGGGGCTGTCGGCGCCGATGCTCGCGATCGGGCTCGACGACGACGGGTTCGGCACGGTCGAGGCGATCGAGCGGCTGGTCGGTTACTACACGGGCAGCGATGTCACGCACCTGCGGATCGCGCCGGCCGACATCGGCGTCGACGCGATCGGCCATTTCGCGTTTTTCCACAGCCGCTTCACCGAAACACTGTGGCCGCTGGCGCTCTACTGGCTGCAACACGGCGTGCTGCCGGCCGATGCGCCGGGCAAAGTGCATGCGATTCACCCGGCATCGCGCGGGCGTGGGCCCGGCAGCGGCGTGGCGGGCGTTGTCGCGAACGGGTAACGGGGCAGTCGCGTCACGCGGGTGCCTGCCGCGAGGACAACAAGCGTCAGCGCGGCGCCCAGTGTCAGCAGCGTTGACACCGGCAGGCCGCAACGGCTCGCCGCACCGCCTGATCGATTACCATCGGACGTTTCATTCCACAGGCCGCCGCACGTCGATGCTCGTCCCGACCGATTCCGCTTCCCCGTCCGAAATCCCCCGCGCCTGGCGCACGCAGCGGCTCGACACGCCGCCCGCCGCGTCCCGCGCCGGCGTGCAGATCGCGCGTGTCGATTTCGACTGGCGCGTGCCGCTTGCGTCGCCCGCGTATGCGGCACTCAGCGATGGCGAGCGCGCGCGGGCTGCACGAGGTCGGAAGAGCGTCGCGTAGGGCAAGAGCGAGCGCAAGCGGGCTGACCTCGGTGGCCGCCGTATCCAGAACAACGAACCACGAACCAACACATCGCAAACTCACCACGTCCTACCCCCACTCCAACCTCGAC
>NZ_JAAGPG010000919.1:0-2105 GCF_017104665.1 Burkholderia sp. Se-20378
TCAGACGTGTGCGCTTCCGATCTATCGTGCTCGCCGACGACGACGGCGTGCGCGCCGACATGACCGCGTCGTGGCTCGCGCAGATGGGCTGGGACGTGCGGGTGGTCGAACCGGAGGACGGTACGGCGAAGTTCGGCGAGCGCGGCCAGCCGCCGCGCGACGTGCCGGCGACGCCGACCGTGACCGACGTATCGCCCGCGACGCTCGCGGGCTGGCTGAAGGAGGCCGCACCCGGCGAGCTGGCGATCGTCGACGTGACGGCCAGCGCGAACTACGTGAAGCGGCATATCCCGGGCGCATGGTTCGCCGTGCGGGCGCAGTTGCGTGATGCGCTCGCGGCGATTCCGCCCGCGAAGCGCTATGTGTTCACGTGCGGGTCGAGCCTGCTGGCGCGGTTCGCGGCGGACGACGCACGCGCGCTGCTGCCGGCTTCGGCTGACATCGCGGTGCTCACCGGTGGCACGGCCGCGTGGATCGAGGCCGGGCTGCCGCTCGAAAGCGGCGAGACGCATCTGGCGTCACCGCGCGTCGATCGCTACCGGCGCCCGTACGAAGGCACCGACAACGCGGCGGCTGCGATGCAGGCGTATCTCGACTGGGAATACGGGCTGGTCGATCAGTTGAAGCGGGATGGCACGCATCACTTCAACGTGATCTGACCGATACGGCGTAACAGGGCGTGGCGGTACGTCGTACGCCGCGCCCCGTTGCCGCATGTCGGGCACGTTCCGCGCGTGTCAGCGCTTGAACGTATCGACCGCCGTGCGGCCGACGGCCGGATCGTCGGTGAAGAAGCCGTCGATGCCCGCGCGCAGGTACGCCTGGATCTCGCGCACCGAGCCGGCCGTGTTGCGCGTGGCCGGCGTGCCGCCGTCCTTCAACGACGCGGGCAGGAAGTTGTTCTCCGGGCGGAACGTGTACGGATGCACGACGAGGCCGGCTTCGTGCGCATAGCGCACGTACGGCGTCGGCTGCTGCAGCGTGCCGTCCGCGGCGACCGCGATGATCGACGTCTTGTACGGGCCGACGCCGTTCGCATAGGTCGCGACCTCGCGCATGCCGTCGCGCGTCGACAGGTCGCCGTAGGTGCGCTTGTCGTTCGCCTTCACGAAGTCGTACGGGCGCTGGCCGGCTTCGTCCATCAGCTGCACGAGCTTCCAGTTCGGCTGGCTCGACTTGATCCGGTTGCGGATGGTCTTCAGGTTCGCGACCTCGAACGACTGGATGTAGATGGTCGCCGTGCGCGCCGTGTACGAATCCTTCAGCAGCGCATCGACGAGACGGTCTTCGAGCGGCAGGCCGATCGACTGGAAGTAGGTCGGATGCTTGGTTTCCGGATACAGGTGGATCGTGCGGCCGGTCTGCGCGGACATCTGCTTCGCGAGCGCGACGATCTCGTCGAACGTCGGAATCTCGAACTGGTCGTTGTACGCGGTGTTCGCGGGGCGCACCTGCGGAATGCGCTCACGGGCGCGCAGCGTCTTCAGCTCGGCGAGCGTGAAATCCTCGGTGAACCAGCCCGTCAGCTCCGCACCGTCGATCGTCTTGGTCGCCTTGCGGCTCGCGAATTGCGGCAGCGTCGACACGTTCGTCGTGCCCGAGATCTCGTTCTCGTGACGCGCGACCAGCACGCCGTCGCGGGTCGACACGAGGTCGGGCTCGATCACGTCCGCGCCGTCCTCGACCGCCTTGCGGTACGACGCGAGCGTGTGTTCGGGGCGCAGCGCGCTCGCGCCGCGATGGCCGACCACCTGGACCTTCGCGGAAATCGGCTGGGTGGGATCGGACGCGACGTCGTCGTCGCCACCGCAAGCAGCGAGCAGGAACGCGGCGGCACAGGCGAACGGGACGTAGCGCAGGGAGGTCGGGCGCTTGAAGAGCATGTCGATGAACCTTCGAAACGAGAGTCGGAAAGGGGCGATCGCTCCGGCGGTGCGGCTGTCGTGGCGTGTCGCACGGAGTCGAATGGGACGCGATCGTCGCACTGAATAATTACATATGTATTACTTGTGCCTTTCCGTTCAATATTTTTAGGGCGCGATGCCGGCCGCAGGGTGGTTCTCCGAGGCCTGGCGGGTGGCGCTTTCCGGTCGTCTCGGGCAGGT
>NZ_JAAGPG010000920.1:0-2194 GCF_017104665.1 Burkholderia sp. Se-20378
GCTGCCGCCGTCGAGCAGGCCGGCCGCGACCCGCAGCAGCGTGGACTTGCCGGACCCGCTGCGCCCCATCACCGCCAGCAGCTCGCCTTGCGCGGCGGACAGCGTGACGTCGTCGACGCCGTGCCGCGCGCCGGGATACTGGAAACTGACGTGTTCGAACTCGAGACTCATGACGGACTCACTTCATACGTTGCACGGTGCCGACCGACACGAGCGTCGCCAGCACGGCGAGGACGAGCAGCACGACGGTGGCCGCGCATGCCATCCCCGACGCGCCGTAGAACGCCTGCAGCAGCACGATCGGATAGTTGCGGTAGCGGAAGCCGGCGATCAGGTTCGAGATCTGGAATTCGCCGATCGACAGCGCGGCCACCATCACGAGGCCGGAAAACAGGCTGTGCCGCAGGTTCGGCAGCACGATCGTGAAGAACTGGCGCAGCGGCGTCGCACCGAGCGTCGCCGCGCAGGCCTCGAGGCGCGCGAGCCCGAGGTGGCGCAGATCGCTGAGCAGCGTCTGCAGCAGGTACGGCAGCGTCAGCACCGCGTGGGCCGCGATCATCAGCGGCAGCGTGCCGAGCCACGGCAGCGTGTCGCCGCTGAAGATCGCGATGTAGCCGAAGCCGAGCGTCAGCGCGGGCACGGCCACCGGCATCAGCATCACGACGCGCGTCGCCATGCCGCGTCCGGCCTGCGCGCGGTGATGCAGCGCATAGGCCAGCGGCAGGCCGACCAGCGCGTTGAGCGCGCAGCACGCCAGCGCCACCGTCAGGCTCACGCCGAATGCGCGGGTAAAGCTGCGATTCCCGGCCAGGTCGGCGAACCAGTGCCCGGTGAAACCGGTCGGCAGCAGCGTGTTCGTCCACGACTGGCCCACCGAGCCGATCAGCAGCAGCGCAATCGGCAGCAGCAGGTAGAGCCCGAATACCGCGACGAGCGCGTGCAGCAAGAAACGTCCGGCGCTCGGACGCACCGGCCTGTTACGCGAAATCGGAACACCATCGGCCAGGGCCGGGGCGGTAGACGCAGGCATGGAAACACTCGCGGACAGGAGACGAAGACACCGCGCAATGCCCGCCGGGCGGGGCTGTCACGCGTTTTCTGGATGGCCGCAGTGTGCGGATCCGACATGGCATCGTCATGAAAAAAACGTACAAAGCCCGCATCGATCTGTGCGCCGAAGGAATAGTCGCGATGAAGCACCTGTATCCGAACGTCTCGGAACTGCACGCATTCACCTGTTCTGCGAAGTACCTGAATTTCTCCTACGCGGCCCGCGAACTGGGCCTGACGCCCAGCGCGGTCAGCCGGCAGATCGCGAATCTCGAGGCACTGTTCGGCGTGAAGCTGTTCGTGCGCGAGGGGCGCAGCCTCGTGCTCACGCGTGCCGGGCAGGTGTACCACGCACGCGTCGCCGGCCCGCTGCGCGAGATCGGCAACGCGTCGATCGAACTGCTGAGCGCACGCGAAAACGGCGACCTGCTGACGATCGCCAGCGTGCCGACGTTTACGACCAAGTGGCTCGTGCCGCGGCTCTCGCGCTTTCTGGCCGTCGCGCCGGGCGTCACGTTGAGCTTTCGCCGCCATCTCGCGCACGGCGACATCTTTCCGTTCGGGCTCGACGCGGCGATCCGCTATGGCGACGGCGCATGGGAAGGGGTGCGAAGCGATTACCTGGACGGCCGGACCTTCGTGCCGGTCTGTACGCGTGAATTCGGCGAACAGCACGCGTTGCGCACCCCCGCCGACGCCGTCGCGGCGCCGCGCCTCGTGCACGAACAGGCGGAAATCGCGTGGTCCGCGTGGGCGGAACGCCATCGCGCGACGCAGATGAACGCGCTTGCCGGGCCGCGCTTCGAGCAGTATTCGGTGCTGATCCAGGCCGCGCAGGCGGGCCTCGGGCTCGCGCTCGTGCCGCGTTTCCTGATCGCGGACAATCTCGCGGCCGGCACGCTCGTCGAACCGTTCGACGCGCCCGTCGAGGTCGACGCGCAGGGGCACTACCTGTGCTACGCGCCGGAGCGCCTCGATACGAGCGAAGCATTGCGGCACTTCAGGGAATGGATGCTGGACGAATGCGCGCCGGCGTAAGCCGGCCCGCATGCGTCATGCCACGGGACGGCCGCCGCCGCGCGCCCCGCCTTGCCGGACCCCGCCGGGCGGCGGCGTCCGGCTGTCGCCGGCCGCGGCCGTGCGG
>NZ_JAAGPG010000921.1:0-2193 GCF_017104665.1 Burkholderia sp. Se-20378
CCGCCGCGGCAGATTTGCCGCCCGGCCTGCACGTAAGCGATAATGCGCTATTCGGCGTCTGCGGCGACAGCCGCGCCCTATCCATTCTCGAGCTGTGGCAGCAGCGGGACGGCAGCGAAACCGTCGTGACGCCCGCGGAATTCGCGCAGTTCATTCATTCTTCCCGTCATTCATGAAAGCAAAAAAAGTCCTGATCCTGGGTGTGAACGGCTTCATCGGCCATCACCTGTCGAAGCGCATTCTTGAAACCACCGATTGGGAAGTGTTCGGCATGGACATGCAGACCGATCGGCTGGGCGACCTCGTCAACCACGAGCGGATGCATTTCTTCGAAGGCGACATCACGATCAACAAGGAGTGGGTCGAGTATCACGTGAAGAAGTGCGACGTGATCCTGCCGCTCGTCGCGATCGCGACGCCCGCCACCTACGTCCAGCAGCCGCTGCGCGTGTTCGAACTCGACTTCGAGGCGAACCTGCCGATCGTGCGTTCGGCCGTCAAGTACGGCAAGCACCTCGTGTTCCCGTCGACCTCCGAGGTCTACGGCATGTGCTCGGACGAGCAGTTCGACCCGGATGCATCGGCCCTCACCTACGGCCCGATCAACAAGCCGCGCTGGATCTACGCGTGCTCGAAGCAGCTGATGGACCGCGTGATCTGGGGTTACGGCATGGAAGGCCTGAACTTCACGCTGTTCCGTCCGTTCAACTGGATCGGCCCGGGCCTCGATTCGATCTACACGCCGAAGGAAGGCAGCTCGCGCGTGGTCACGCAGTTCCTCGGCCACATCGTGCGCGGCGAGAACATCAGCCTCGTCGACGGCGGCTCGCAGAAGCGCGCGTTCACCGACATCGGCGACGGCATCAGCGCGCTGATGAAGATCATCGAGAACAAGGACGGCGTCGCGTCGGGCAAGATCTACAACATCGGGAATCCGAAGAACAACTTCTCGGTTCGCGAACTCGCGCACAAGATGCTTGAACTGGCGGCGGAATTCCCCGAGTACGCCGATTCGGCCAAGCAGGTGAAGCTCGTCGAAACGACGTCCGGCGCCTACTACGGCAACGGCTACCAGGACGTGCAGAATCGCGTGCCGAAGATCGACAACACGATGCAGGAACTCAGCTGGGCGCCGCAAGCGACGTTCGACGACGCACTGCGCAACATCTTCGAAGCGTATCGCGGCCACGTCGCCGACGCGCGCGCGCTCGTCGAACAGCAAGGCTGATCGGGACGTTCGCTTGGCTCGCATCGTCCTCAAGATCGACGTCGACACGCTGCGCGGCACGCGCGAAGGCGTGCCGAACCTCGCGCGCATCTTCGACCGCTTCAGTGCGCGCGCGACCTTCCTCTTCAGCCTCGGGCCCGATCACACGGGCTGGGCGCTGCGGCGCGTGTTCCGCCCGGGCTTCCTGAAGAAAGTGTCGCGCACGTCGGTGGTCGAGCACTACGGCGTGAAGCAGCTGATGTACGGCGTGCTGCTGCCGGGCCCCGACATCGGCCGCCGTGCGATCGCCGACATGCGCGCGATCCACGAGGCCGGCTTCGAATGCGGGATCCACACGTGGGATCACGTGTACTGGCAGGACAACGTCCGCGTGCGCGATCGCGACTGGACCGCGCGTGAAATGCAGAAGAGTCACGCGCGCTTCATCGAGGTCTTCGGCGCGCCGCCCGTCACGCACGGCGCGGCCGGCTGGCAGATGAACGATTCCGCATTCGAGCAGATCGACGCATGGGGGATGCGCTACGCATCCGACGGCCGCGGCCATTCGCCGTACCTGCCCGTCGTCAACGGCCGCACGCTGTCGCACGTGCAGATGCCCACCACGCTGCCGACGCTCGACGAAGTGCTCGGCATCGACGGCGTCGACACGCACAACGTCGCCGCGCACATCCTCAAGTTCACCGAAACCAATCCGCACGACCAGGTGTTCACGCTGCACGCGGAACTGGAAGGCCAGAAGCTCGCGCCCGTGTTCGAGCAACTGCTCGCCGGCTGGCGTGCGCAAGGCCACACGTTTGCGACGATGGGCGACTACCACGCGACGCTGGACCGCGACTCGCTGCCATCGTACCCTGTCACGTGGGGCGAAATCCCCGGCCGCTCCGGCGAACTGATCGTCCAGCCCGACTGAGTTCGCACGAGCCGGCGTCGCCCGCCGCGCCCTTGCGGCGCGCTGCCGCGACGCC
>NZ_JAAGPG010000922.1:0-246 GCF_017104665.1 Burkholderia sp. Se-20378
CTCGTTTGTTGTGGTATGTATGGTTTACGCTGTGCTGTAGGCTGTGTACACGTGTAGCTCGTTGTGATCGTCGAGTGTGATCTCGCTTTTATCTGCACTGCTTTTATTGTAGACTGGTGTGTGCTCATCGTATCGCTTGGTTAGCTGTTCAGTGTGCTGAGCTGCATTTGTTCTCATTTGGTTCTTTTTTCGTATTTTTTTTTTTTTTTTTTTTTTTTTTGTTTTTTTTTTTTAATTATCCGGCGC
>NZ_JAAGPG010000923.1:0-1882 GCF_017104665.1 Burkholderia sp. Se-20378
TCTACGGCGTGCAGACGCTCTACTCGCTCGCGCCCGCCGGCGGCGGCGCGATCCCGGCAATGCTCGTCGAGGATGCACCGCGCTTCACGCATCGCGGGATGCACGTCGATCTCGCACGCAACTTCAAGCACCCGGCCACGCTGCGCCGCCTGATCGACCAGATGAGCGCATACAAGCTCAATCGCCTGCACCTGCATCTGTCCGACGACGAGGGCTGGCGCATCGAGATTCCCGGCCTGCCCGAACTGACCGGGATCGGGGGACGCCGCTGCCACGACCCGAGCGAGACACGCTGCCTGCTGCCGCAGCTCGGCTCCGGCCCGGACAACCGCTCGGGCGGCGGCTACCTGACGCGTGACGACTACGTGTCGCTGGTGCGCTACGCGGCCGCGCATTTCGTCGAGATCATCCCCGAGATCGACATGCCCGCGCATGCGCGCGCGGCCGTCGTGACGATGGAGGCACGTTACCAGCGGCTGCATGCGGCCGGCCGCGAGCAGGAGGCGAACGCGTACCGGCTGCTCGATCCGCAGGACACGTCGAACCTGACGACGGTCCAGTTCTACGATCGGCGCAGCGACCTGAACCCGTGCGTGCCGGGCGCGCTCAATTTCGCGTCGAAGGTGATCCGCGAGATCGCCGCGATGCATGCCGACGCGCAGGCGCCGCTGCACACCTGGCACTACGGCGGCGACGAGGCGAAGAACATCTTCCTCGGCGCGGGCTTCCAGCCGCTGAACGGCACCGATCCGAACAAGGGGCGCATCGATCTCGCCGCGCAGGACAAGCCGTGGGCGCGTTCGCCCGCGTGCACGGCGCTGCTCCAGCGCGGCGAGATCAAGTCGATCGACGAGTTGCCGACGCGTTTCGCGCAACAGGTGAGCGCGGCGGTCAACGCGAACGGGATCGACACGATGGCCGCGTGGCAGGACGGCATCAAGCATGCGAACGGGCCGCAGGACTTCAGCACGCGCCACGTGATGGTGTCGCTGTGGGACACGATCTTCTGGGGGGCATCGGACAGCGCACGCGACCTGAGCGGCAAGGGCTACCTGACGGTGCTGGCCCTGCCCGACTACCTGTACTTCGACTTCCCGTACACGCTCAACCCGCGCGAGCGCGGCTACTACTGGGGCTCGCACGCGACGGACGAGTACAAGGTGTTCTCGCTCGCGCCCGAGAACCTGCCGCAGAACGCCGAAGTGATGGGCGACCGCGACGGCAACACGTTCGAGGTGACGGGCACGGGCCCCGCGCCACGCATCGAGGGCATGCAGGGGCAGGCGTGGGGCGAGGTGATGCGCAACGACACCTTCCTCGAATACATGGCCTACCCGCGGCTGCTCGCGCTGGCCGAGCGCGCATGGCACCGGGCCGACTGGGAGCTGCCGTATGCGGCCGGCGTGCGCTTCAAGCGCGGCGACACGCATCACGTCGACACGGCCGCGCTGCAGCGCGACTGGGCCGGCTTCGCGACGCTGCTCACGCAACGCGAACTGCCGAAGCTCGACCGGGCCGGTGTCGGCTACCGGAAGCCGACCTTCACGCTGACGAATCCGTGAACGGTTGAGCGGTTGCATGGCTGAGCGACGGCGCGACGCAGGCGAACGCATCGCGCCGTCGCCCGCACCAAAGAAAAACGGCTTGCGACGCATCGCAAGCCGTTTTCGTTTTGCCGGCCGGCCCGAACCCGCAGCGCGGATCGGGCCGGCTTCATCGCATCAGGCCGGTTGTGCGGCCGCCCCGCTGCCCGACGGCGGCAGGCGCGCGCCGAGCTGTTCGGCATAGCGCGCCGCCGCGTTGCCGCAGACGATGTGGAACGTGTCGAGCGACACCCACGCGACGTCGAGCGCACCGAGACGATCGCGATCGACCGCCGACG
>NZ_JAAGPG010000924.1:0-240 GCF_017104665.1 Burkholderia sp. Se-20378
GTCCTGTTACATGCGTGTCTTTTGAGATCGTGGTGCCGGCTCTTTGAAGTATCGTATTTGTGTCGTCGCTCCAGACTCGTTCCTCTCTGTGCACTTGGTTCTAGGATCGTCTGACACTCACGCGTGTGGCTGAATACACGTGTGTGGCATGCATTGGATGTCTTGTTTCGATCTGGGTGTGGTGCGTGGGTCGACAACTGCGTCTGTTTGTGCTTTGTTTTTTTTTTTTTTTTCATGATC
>NZ_JAAGPG010000925.1:0-1570 GCF_017104665.1 Burkholderia sp. Se-20378
TCCGCATGTAGAGCGCGAGCGGATCGGTCGATGCGCTCGTGCCGCGTGCGAGGTCGCCGAGCATCGCGCGGCCTTCGTCGAGCGCATCGCGATCGACGTCGACTGGCGCCGAACCGGCGAACGGCGCAGGCACGGCCGGCTCGTCGAGCACGGCGATGCCGATGTCGGCGAGCGCGGCGCGCACGACGTCGAGCGCGTCGGGGCTGTCGCTTTCGGGCGGCAGCGCGTCGACGAGGTCGGCGTGGGTCAGATATCCCTGTTCGCCGGCGAGCGCCAGCAACTGGATGATCGGATCGAGCGGCGAGTCCGCCCGGGGAGTGGGGCGTGGCGTAGTCATGTCGATGGCGGCGTGAGCCGCGTTCCTGTCTGGGCGGGCCGAAGTCCGCTGGTTTCGGGCCGCCGGTTGCTCGCGAACCCCCGTCCGCGCCGGCCAGCCTGACATCGTTCAAGTTGAGGGCATTTGCGCGAACTTCAACGCGAGCGCGACAGACCTGCCAGCACGCGGCGTGCCCGCGCGCCCGTCCGGTGCAGGAAACAAAAAGTAACCGATCATACCGAGCGGAAATCTGCAGGGGACGTAAGCTAGAGTCAGGCGCGCGCCTGGCGGCGACGCGCGGATTCTGCCGGAGCAACACATGACCCCGATTCCTGCCGCGAGGTGTGCGGTATTCGCATTGACGACGCTGACCCTCGGCGGCTGTTATTACACGAGTCCGTATGGCTATGCGCCGTACTACGCGCCGGCGCCGGCCACGCTGACGCAGCGCGAGATTCCCGTCACGCCGGCTGCACCGGCCACCGCTGCGCCGGGCCCGACCGCAGCTTCGGTCGCGCCGCCGGTGGCCGACCCGGCTCCAGTCTACGTCGCGCCGGCCTATCCGCCGCCGTATCCCTATCCGTATCCGTACTATGCCCCCGCGTATTACCCGGGCTGGTACGGCTGGGGTGCGCCGGCGATCTCGGTCGGCTTCTGGGGCGGATGGGGCGGCGGCTGGCGCGGACGCGGCGGGTACTGGCATCGTCCGTGGGGCGGTGGCCACTGGGGTGGCGGCTGGGGCGGACATCGGCATTGACCGGCGCGCGGCGGCACCGCGCGGGAGAGCATCATGAGGAACACGATTGTCCGAAGTCTGTGCGTCGTCCTGCTCGGCCTGGCGGCCGCGCCGGGCATTGCGCAGGCACAAAGCACCGGCTACACGAACTCGCCGGCCGAACTGTTCGCCGGGCCGGCGCCCGACTATCCGGTGGTCGCGCAGATTCCGCCGGGCACCGCGCTGGACGTGTTCGGCTGCCTGAGCGACTACACGTGGTGCGACGTCGCGCTGCCGGGCGTGCGCGGCTGGATCGACGCGCAACTGATCGACTATCCGTACCAGGGCGGCTACGCGCCGCTGCTCGACTATGGCGCGATCATCGGCGTGCCGATCACCGGGTTCGCGATCGGTGCGTACTGGGATCGCTACTACCGTAACCGGCCGTGGTTCCATGACCGCGATCGGTGGGAGCACCGCGCGGAACCGCGGCTCGGCCCGGGCGGGCGACCGCCGGGACAGGGCCGCCCGCAACCGGG
>NZ_JAAGPG010000926.1:0-247 GCF_017104665.1 Burkholderia sp. Se-20378
GGCGCCGGATCAGTAAAAAAAAAAAAAACAGAAGGAAAAAGCGGGATGCTGTAATTGGAAACACATGACAGATGTGCAGTACCAGCCACTATAATATGTGTGTAGGTCTTGAGTTCGTAGACGTCCTACGAGGGAATCCATGCACACTGTGTCATACATCTGCCATATGTTGTTTCTCTACACTGTAGGCGTCAGCCACAGCTCAGCAATGAGACGCAGTAGCCATTCAGGAAGCAATACAACAGAA
>NZ_JAAGPG010000927.1:0-2170 GCF_017104665.1 Burkholderia sp. Se-20378
CGCCCCGGTCGTTCGAACCGGGCGCCGCCGGCCGGCAGGCTGGCGCCGCTGCTCCGTCGGAGCGCGGCGCCCCTCAAGCCTGTGCCGATATTCCCCTAGGAGACACGCCCATGCCAGGCCAAGGCAACGCTCACCCGTCTGTCCCGCTTTCCCGTTCCGCGCACCCCGACGCGGGTCACGGCAAGTTTAAGAAACAGCTGTCGCTGACCGATCTCACGTTCATCGGTCTCGGCGCCATTTTCGGTTCGGGGTGGCTGTTCGCCGCGAGTCACGTGTCGACGATCGCGGGCCCGGCCGGCATCTTCTCGTGGCTGCTCGGCGGCTTCGCGGTGCTGCTGCTCGGCATCGTCTACTGCGAACTCGGCGCCGCGCTGCCGCGCGCGGGCGGCGTGGTCCGCTACCCGGTGTTCTCGCACGGCCCGCTGCTCGGCTACCTGATGGGCTTCATCACGCTGATCGCCTTTTCGAGCCTGATCGCGATCGAAGTCGTCGCCGCGCGCCAGTACGCGGCTGCATGGTTTCCGGGCCTGACCGTCGAAGGATCGAGCGATCCGACCACACTCGGCTGGCTCGTGCAGGCCGCGCTGCTGTGCTTCTTCTTTTATCTGAATTATTCGAGCGTGAAGACGTTCGCGAAGGCGAACAACATCATCAGCATCTTCAAGTTCATCGTGCCGCTGTCGGTGATCGCGGTGCTGTTCACGTTCTTCAAGCCCGCGAACCTGACCGTGCACGGCTTCGCGCCGTTCGGCATGCCGGGCATCGAGATGGCCGTGTCCGCCGGCGGCATCATCTTCGCGTACCTCGGGCTCACGCCGATCGTGTCGGTTGCGAGCGAGGTGCGCAATCCGCAGCGCACGATCCCGATCGCGCTGATCCTGTCGATCCTGCTGTCCACGCTGATCTACGTGCTGCTGCAGCTCGCGTTCATCGGCAGCATCCCCACCGCGATGCTCGCCGCCGGCTGGCATGACGTGAGCAAGGCGTTCTCGCTGCCGTACCGCGACATCGCGCTGGCGCTCGGCGTCGGCTGGCTCGCGGTGATGGTCGTCGCCGACGCGATGATCTCGCCGAGCGGCTGCGGCAACATCTACATGAACGCGACGCCGCGCGTCGTCTACGGCTGGGCGAAGACGGGCACCTTCTTCAAGGTGTTCACGCGCGTCGACGAAGCGTCGGGCATCCCGCGCGCGGGCCTGTGGCTCACGTTCGGCCTCGCGATCTTCTGGACGCTGCCGTTCCCGTCGTGGGAAGCGCTGATCAACATCGTGTCGGCCGCGCTGGTACTCAGCTATGCGGTCGCGCCGGTGTCGGTCGCCGCACTCCGCCGCACCGCGCCCGACCTGCCGCGACCGTTCCGTGCAGTTGCGTTCGGCATCACCGGCCCCGCGTCGTTCGTGATCGCCGCGCTGATCGTCTACTGGTCGGGCTGGAGCACGGTGTCCTGGCTGCTCGGCCTGCAGATCGTGATGTTCGTGATCTATCTCGCGTGCCGCCGCTGGGTGCCGACCGCGCACCTGAGCCTCGCCGAGCAAGTGCGTTCGTCCGAGTGGCTGATCGCGTTCTACGCCGCGATGATCGTGCTGTCGTATCTCGGCGGCTTCGGCGGCACGGGCCGGCTTGCGCATCCGTACGACACGGTCGTCGTCGCGGCCGTCGCGCTCGTCATCTACTACTGGGGCGCGAACACCGGCGTGCGCGCCGACAAGTTGCAACTCGACGACGACGAAGACTGACGTACCCGTTCCTTTTCCCATGATCCCTTCGGCCGGGCGCCCCACGCCCGGCCCCTGTTTTTTCCGAGGAAAACCATGCAACTCACAGGTCAGCTCCTGATCGGCCAGTCCGCCGTCGCCGGACAGAACGGCACCCTCCACGCGATCGCCGCCGCAACCGGCGAACGGCTCGAACCCGCCTTCGGCGGCGCGAGCCTGCACGACCTGGAGACGGCCTGCGCGCTCGCCGACGACGCCTTCGACACGTATCGCGAAACGTCGCTCGAAGCCCGCGCCGCGTTTCTCGACGCGATCGGCCGCCACATCATGGCGCTCGGCGACGACCTGATCGAGCGCTGCGTCATCGAAACGGGCCTGCCGCGCGCGCGCATCGAAGGCGAACGCGGCCGCACGGTCGGCCAGCTCGCGCTGTTCGCATCGCTCGTGCGCGACGG
>NZ_JAAGPG010000928.1:0-1804 GCF_017104665.1 Burkholderia sp. Se-20378
TCTCGCGGCCCGGATATTGCAGTGCGAGCAGGTCGACGTCCCACGGCAGCGCGCGGCTCCAGCCGCGAAAGAAATTCGCGGTGCCGCCCGCGTGCGGGAAGCAGACGAGCTGCGCACGCGGGCACGGCGACAGGCGCAGTTCGCGGATCCAGTTCGAATCGGTCGGTCGTGCGCTCATGCGGCCGCCGCCTGCAACTGGCGGCGCAGCAGGTCGCGCAGCGATTTCTTGCTGGTCTTGCCGATGCCGGTTTCGGGGAAGCGCGGCATGAACTCGATGCGATCGGGAATCTTGAACGCCGCGAGCCCGCAGTCGCGCAGGTAGCGCTTCAGCACCAGCCGGGACGGTGCGGGCGCGCGGGCGACGACGAATGCGCACGTGCGCTCGCCGAGCAGCGGGTCGGGCATCGCGACCACCGCGGCATCGTGCACCTGCGGATGCGCGAGCAGCAGGTTCTCCACTTCCTCGGCGGAGACCTTCTCGCCGCCGCGATTGATCTGGTCCTTGTCGCGGCCTTCGACGACGAGGTCGCCGTCCGCGGTGCGCCGCACGCGGTCGCCACTGCGATAGAAGCCGTCGGCGGTGAACGCGGTCGCGTTGTGCTCGGCGAGACGGTAGTAGCCGCGGATCGTGTACGGGCCGCGCACCTGCAGTTCGCCGATTTTACCGGGCGCGACCGGTTCGCCGGCATCGTCCACGATGCGCACTTCGTCGCCGTCCGACACGGGGCGGCCCTGCGTCTGCGCGATCCGTTCGGGCGAATCGTCGAGCCGCGTGCAGCAGATGAGCCCTTCGGCCATGCCGAACACCTGCTGCAGTCGGCAGCCGAGCACGGGCGTCACGCGCGCGGCCGCGTGGTCCATCAATCGCGCGCCGCCGACCTGCAGCACGCGCAGGCTCGACAGGTCGGCCTGTCGCTGCGGCTGTTCGTCGAGCCACAGCAGCGCGAGCGGCGGCACGAGCGCGGTATGCGTGACGCGTTCCTGCGCGATCAGCGCGAAGCTCTGTTCGGGCTCGGGCCGCCCGGTCGTGACTACGCGGCCGCCCGCGAGCAGCGCGCCGATCGTGCCGGGGCAGCACAGCGTGAAGTTGTGCGCCATCGGCAGCGCGGCGAGATACACGGTGCCGGCGTCGAAGCCGCTCGCGGCGCTGCACGCGCGCACGTTGTACAGGTATTCGCGATGGCGGCGCGGGATCAGCTTCGGCGTGCCGGTCGTGCCGCCCGACAGCTGGAAGCACGCGATGTCGTCGGCGCCCGCCGCGCATTCGCGCAGCGGCGGCGCGTCGTACAGCGCATCGAACGGGGTGAACGCGTGGTCGTCGCCGGCCATCACGACGTGCTCGAGCGTCGGGCAGTCGGCCTGCAGCGCGGCCGCGAGCGGCCGGCAGTCGAACTCGCCGAGTTGTGCCGCGCCCAGGTACGCACGCGCGCCGGCGAAGCGGCAGAACGCACCGATCTCGTAGTGCCGGTGAGCGGGGAGGGCGAGCACCGGCCGCACGCCGAGCTGGAACAGTGCGAAACAGGTCTCGATGAAACGCGCGCCGTTCGGTAGCTGGACGACGACCGTGTCGCCGCGCGTCAGGCCGAGGCGTGCGAGGCCGCCTGCCAGCCGTCGGATGCGCGAGAGCAGGTCGCCAAAACTGAGCCGGCAGGCGCCGTCAACGATCGCGAGCGCATCGGGATCGCGCTGCGCTTGCGCGTCGAGCGCATCGAAGAAAGTCGTGTCTTGCCAATAGCCGGCGTCGCGATAGCGGTGCGCGAAGTCGTCGGGCCAGTCGGGCGCATCGGCCGGGAGGGCCGGCGCC
>NZ_JAAGPG010000929.1:0-1776 GCF_017104665.1 Burkholderia sp. Se-20378
CGCTGCGCCCGGCCCCCCCGCAGGCCGGCGCCGCGCTGCTCGAAGGGCTCGCGTACTTCGGGCTCGGCTATTCGTGGGGCGGCTATGAAAGCCTCGCGATGCCGTTCGACTGCACGGCGTACCGCACCGCATCGCACTGGGACCCGGGCGGCCCGTGCGTGCGCTTTCACATCGGCCTCGAGAACGCCGACGACCTGATCGGCGATCTCGAGGCCGGCTTCGCCCGCTTCAACGACGCGCGCTGACCGGCCAGCCACACACAGCCCGCACGCATAGCGCAGCCTTCCAATCACGAGGAACCCGTATGACGAAGCAACTCTGCCTGGGTGGATTCATGCGACCCATCTGCCTGCACACGGCATGGTGGCGGCATCCGAGCGCGCCGACGCTCGCGAACTTCAACTGGCCGGTGATCCGGTCGCTCGCGCAGAAGCTCGAGCATGCGTGCTTCGACGCGGTTTTCACCGCCGACCACCTCGCGGTGATGCCGATGCCGCCGAACGCGCTCAAGCGCAGCGGCACGATCACGTCGTACGACCCGCTCGTGATGCTGTCGGCGATCGCCGCGTGCACGGACCGCATCGGCCTGATCGCGACCGGCACGACGAGCTACGAGGATCCGTACCTGCTCGCGCGCCGCTTCGCGTCGCTCGATCATCTGAGCGGCGGGCGCGCGGGCTGGAACATCGTCACGACGGTCAACCCGGAGGCCGCGCTCAATTTCGGGCTCGAGACCGCGTTGCGTCACGCGGAGCGCTATGAGCGTGCGGAGGAGTTCTTCGACGTCGTGACGGGGCTGTGGGACGGGTGGTCCGATCACGCGCTCGTGATGAACAAGGAGACGGGCGTGTTCTCCGATCCCGACAAGATCCGGCCGCTCAACCACAAGGGCAAGTTCTTCTCGGTGAAGGGGCCGCTGAACATCGCGCGGCCGGTGCAGGGCTGGCCGGTGATCGCGCTGGCCGGCGCGTCGGAAGAGGCGCGCGACATGGCCGCGCGTTCGGCCGATCTCGTGTTCGGCAACGCGCGCAGCATCGAGACGGGCCGCGCGTTCTATCGCGACGTGAAGTCGCGGGCCGTCGCAGCCGGGCGCAATCCCGACCACGTGAAGATCCTGCCGGCCAACCAGGTGTACGTCGGCCGCACGCGCGCCGAGGCGCTGGCGAAGAAGCGCTACATGGACGATCTCGTGCACGTCGACAGCAACATCCCGAACCTGTCGATCCGGCTCGGCGTGGACTGCTCGAAGTTCGATCCCGACAAGCCGCTGCCGGAGCTGCCGCATACCGAACAGGGGCAGGGCAACCAGCGCGAATGGGCGGCGCTCGCGCGGCGCGAGGGGCTGACGGTGCGCGAGCTCGCGAAGCGCGCGGCCGAATCGGGCACCGGCGAGATGGTCGGCACCGCATCCGAGATCGCCGACCAGATGGAGGAGTGGCTGATGACGGAGGCCTGCGACGGCTTCATCGTCGTGTTCTACACGGTGCCCGACGGCTACGACGACTTCGTGACGATGGTGGTGCCGGAACTGCAGCGGCGCGGGCTGTTTCGCACGCGCTACGAAGGCACGACGCTGCGCGAGCACATCGGCCTGCCGCGGCCGAAGAGCCCGCTCGACTGAGCGGCGCGTCGCCAGATTTCGTTCCGGGAGACCGCGATGACCCATGACTCACCCAGACAGACGTGGATGACGACGCCGTACCGCCGCCGGCTCGGCGTGCTGAGCGACGCCGCGCACCTGCCGCTGCTCGGCCACGGGCTGTGCGGCGTCGAGCG
>NZ_JAAGPG010000930.1:0-234 GCF_017104665.1 Burkholderia sp. Se-20378
TAAAAAAAAAAAAAAACCACCCCCCTCCCCCCTCCCCCCCCCCCCCCACAATCCATTATACCATACATCCTCGCCACATACTTCTACATGCAACCCTTAATGCTTCATCATCTACTATACTCTTCTTCTCCCTCCAACCTCCCCCTACCCATACATACGCTTTTCTCCTCGTCTCACTTACGCATATACCTCTCCCTCTTCACCTCACGCACTTCACTCCATCCTTCCCCCTCA
>NZ_JAAGPG010000093.1:0-22303 GCF_017104665.1 Burkholderia sp. Se-20378
GCCGGGGCGATGGCGTTCGCGCGCGGCGAGCCCCACCGCGTCGAGCATCGCGCGGGCGCGCTCGCGCCGCGTGCGCGGCGTGCCCCACGCGAAACAGCCGAGCTCGACGTTTTCAAGCGCCGACATCACCGGAATCAGGTTGAATTGCTGGAACACGAAGCCGATGCGCTCGCGGCGAATCCGTTCGAGCGTGTCCGGCGCGTCGTCGATCCGGCGGCCTTCGAGCCAGCGTTCGCCGGTGCTCGGTACGTCGAGAAAGCCGGCCAGGTTGAGCAGCGTGCTCTTGCCGCTGCCCGACGGGCCGACGAGCGCGACGACGTCGCTCTGACCGATCGAGATCGTCGCGCCGCGCACCGCGACGACGCGGCCCGCGCCCTCGTACACGCGCGAAACGTCGCGCAGTTCGAGCACCGGCGTGAGCGTGGCGGTCGTCATGCGTACGCTCCCTGGCCGGCTTCGGCGGCGGCTGTTGCGTGGATGACTGGCAGCGCGCCGTTCGCATAGAGGTCGCGGCACTTCAGGCGCTGCAGCTTGCCGCTCGTCGTGCGCGGCAGCGAGCCGGGTTCGACGAAGCACAGGTCCTGCGCGGCGAAGCCGATCCGCGACGCGAGCAGTTGCTGGCACTCGGCGCGCGTCTGCGGCGTTGCATCGACGGGCCGCGCCTCGATCGCGACGACCAGCCGCTCGGTGCCCGTCTCGGGGTCGGGTAGCCCGAACGCGATGCAGGTGCTCTTGCGCAGCGTGCGATGGGAGGCCAACGCCTCCTCGATTTCGTGTGGGAAGTAGTTGCTGCCGCGAATGATGATGACTTCCTTCTTGCGCCCGAGGATATGCAGCTGGCCGTCGGCGACGTAGCCGATGTCGCCGGTGCGGAACCAGCCGTCGGCCGTCAGCGGCGCGGCGATCAAACCGTCGTCGGGATTCAGGTAGCCGAGCATCACCGACGTGCCGCGGATCGCGACTTCGCCGACCGCACGGTTCGCCAGCGCGTGATCGCCGTCGTCGAGGATCCGGAACGCCATGCCCTCGATCGGCGTACCCATCGCGAGCACGGTTTCGGTGTCGGTGGCGGCGCCGTCGTTCGCGGCGGCCGGTTGCGCATCGCGGCGCTCGATCAGCGCGCGTCGGTCGAGCGTGTCGGCGATCACGTACGGCGCGCCGTCGACCGTGCCGTCGTGCCACGCACGATGCATCGATACCGCAAGCGTCGATTCGGCCATCCCGTAGCACGGCTGCAGCGCCGATGCCGCGAGGCCGTACGGCGCGAACGTCGCGGCGAAGTCGCGCAGCGTCGCGTCGTCCACGCGTTCGCCGCCGATGAAGATGTTGCGGCACGCGGACAGGTCGACGCCTTCCATCGCGGCGGCATTGAAACGGCGCACGCAGTAGCGCAACGCGAAGGTCGGCACCGACGTCGTCGTCGCACGCGCCGACGCGATGCGCTTCAACCAGCCGAGCGGATTCCGGATGAAGCTGTTCGGTTGCATCATCAGCAGCGGCGCGCGGTAATGCATGTTCGACAGCAGCGTGAGCAGCCCCATGTCGTGATAGAGCGGCAGCCACGACGCGGTGCCGTCGCCGGCCGCGAGGTCGAACCGCACCGACCCGCCGATGCCGAGCACGTTCGCGATCACGTTCTCGTGGCTGAGTACCGCGGCCTTCGGATGCGAGGTCGAGCCGGACGTGAGCTGGACATGATGCGGATCGCGGCCATGCTTCCCGCTGATCAGCGCACGGGCGCCGGCATCCGCGACGAGCGACAGCGTGTCGAGATCGACAACGCGCGTGGATGAGGCGGGAAACGCGTCGTCGCGCCATGCGGCCGATTGCGCATCCGCGGCGATGACGAGGCGCGGCCGGTACAGCTCGCATGCGACGTCGATCACCTGCCGCCCGGTGGTGGCGCGGCGCGCGGGAACGGGCACAGTGCAGGGCAGTGCGCCCGTCATCACGCAGGCCATCATCGCGGCCGCGTGCTCGACCGACGCGGGCAATGCCAGCATCACCAGGTCGTTCTCGCGCACATCGAGTTCGCGCAGCGCGCCGGCCTGGCGAAACACTTCTTCCGCGAAGCGCCGGTACGTGATGCTCGCCTCGTTGCCGGCGTCGTCGACGAACGTCATGCGATGCATGGCGCCCGCGACATCCTCGAGCGATTCGATCAGGCGATGAATGGTGGATGCGCACTTCGTCACGAGGATTCTCCCCTTGAGGAACACGGCCGCTCGCGCCACGGTGCCGGCGGCGCCGTTCGTCGAGTGAGGGGGATTCTTGCCGGATCGACATGACGCGACAAACGGAATATTTGCAGGCTATGCATGAGCAGCACGCATCCACTCGGCGTTGCCATGTGCGTATACGTGCGAGCCCGCGCGAGGTGAATGGTCGGTACGCATTCGACCGGTCGTCTAGTTCACGATGTGGTGCGCTCATGCGCGGGCGTCATGCAATGCGTTCGGAAAATTCGCTTGTCCGAAGCATCGACTCACAGAAGAATTGCAACCCGGCAGCGCGCCAGTGTCGCCGCGTCATCGTGCCGGGCAGGGTCCGGCCAAGGAGAGCATTTTGTCCGTCACCTCATCGCTTCTCGCCCGTCAGAAACCGGTTGCCGACATGAAGAGTCGCCCGAGCGGCGTCGTCTTCTCGCTGAAGCTCGCGGTCTACGTCGCGCTCATCGCGCACGGCATGCTGTTCGCGCTGTCGACGGTTGTGGTCCTGAAGATCGTCGGCATCGTGCTGATCGGCGCGATGTACGCGCACGGCGTCGAGCTGCAGCACCAGGCGCTGCATTACCAGGGGTTCAGGAGCAAGCGGCTCAACATGGTGTTCGGCGTGCTGCTCGGCATGCCGATGCTCGTGTCGTTTCATGCGTACCAGGACAGCCACCTGCGCCATCACCGGCTGCTCGGCACGCCCGAGAACAAGGAGTTCTTCGACTACGGCGACCAGTACGGCGCGAGCCCGGTCGTCAATCTCGGCCTGTGGGCGTGGCGGCTGTCGATGGCCGCGCACTACATCCAGTTCGCGAAGAACGTCGCGAAGCTCGTCGTGCCGGGCGCGCGCTTCGGCGACAACCCGCTGGTGTCGCGCGCGATCCGCCGCGATCACCTGCTGATGGTCGCGACGATCGCGTTGCTGGCCGGCGTGTCGTTCGCGCTGCACACGTGGTTCGTCGTGTGGGTGTGGGTCGTGCCGCTCGTGTTCGTGGCCGCGCCCGTGCATGCGCTGGTCGAGATGCCCGAGCATTACCGCTGCGACCTGACGAGCACCGATCCGTTCCGCAACACGCGGACGATCGAGAGCAATGCGTTCATGACGTGGTTCACGAACGGCAACAACTTTCACGTCGAGCACCACATGATGCCGAACCTGCCGATCGAGCGGCTGCACGACCTGCATGGCGCGATCGGGCCGCGCATCCGCTACTACCACCGCACGTACCGGCAGTTCTATTACGCGCTGCTGCGCGGCAGGCTGTCGCCGCGCACGGTGGACGACGACGCGGACGACCGTGCGCCCGACGCGGAAGCGGCGGCGCCGGCGTCCACGCAATCGGCATGACCGAGGCAGTGCTGCCCGTGTGCATGCCGCGCCCGAACGCATTTCAACGACGGTGACGACGATGCTCTATCCGGAACTTTTCAGGTCGCTGGAAGCGGTGCGCTGGGACATGGAGAAGGACATTCCGTGGGACAAGTTCGACGCTTCGCTGCTCACCGATGAGCAGGCCGAGACGATCAGGATGAATGCGATCACCGAATGGTCGGCGCTGCCCGCGACGGAAATGTTCCTGCGCGACAACCAGCACGACAGCGACTTTTCCGCGTTCATGAGCGTGTGGTTCTTCGAGGAACAGAAGCATTCACTCGTGCTGATGGAATACCTGCGCCGCTTCAAGCCGGAAATGGTGCCGACCGAAGCGGAGCTGCACGCGGTGCGCTTCGAATTCGACCCGGCGCCGCCGCTCGAGACGCTGATGCTGCACTTCTGCGGCGAGATCCGACTGAACCACTGGTACCGTTGCGCGGCCGACTGGCACACCGAGCCGGTCATCAAGCAGATCTACGAAACGATCTCGCGCGACGAAGCGCGCCACGGCGGCGCATACCTGCGCTACATGAAGAAGGCACTGAACGACTGCGGCGACGTTGCACGTGCTGCGTTCGCGAAGATCGGCGTGCTGATGGCGTCGGCGCGCCGCACCGAGAAGCCGCTGCACCCGACCAACCTGCACGTGAACCAGGCGCTGTTCCCGCGCGACACCGTGCAGTCACGTTTGCCCGATCCGGAGTGGCTCGAGCGCTGGCTCGACGAGCAGATCCGGTTCGATGGCGAGTGGGAAAAGAAGGTCGTCGAGCGGATCCTGCACAACCTGTCGATCCTGTTCGAGCGCACGTTCTTTACTGCGCAGGAACTGAACCGCTATCGCCGCGAAGTGACCGCACGGACGCACCGTGTGGCGGACGGCGTGGTGGACAGCGTATAGCGACACGCATTCCGTCCAGTAAAGGGTGGAACCGATTCCGGACGGTGTGGCTGCGTCATGCATGCGGATTGCCGTTCCGGCCGGCGGAATATTCAATTCCGGACATAATTGGTTCATCAATTCCCGGGAATTGCACGGCGCAATTCAATTTCATGCGTTTAGTATATTTTCATAAACATGAAATTGAGGATTTAAATAGTATTCCGCGTGTATGTTGAGATGCGTATTCTTTTCGCAATCCGGAAAATGGATAAAAATGTTTGGTAAATGAAATTGTATTGTAGGCATCTGAACGTGCCTCTGCTGTAGCGTCAGGATGGTCGCCGGAACACGGATTCATGCCTGTAATATCCTGATTTTGCGTGTCTTTATCTGCCGTCCTCAGCATCGTTCCGGTCGTATATTTATTTACAAAAGCACTACTTCATAATGCTAATGTAAGAATATCGCGCCGATGAAAAATGATAGATAAATACGAGTGTCACGATTGAAAATAAGAATGATCTGCATCCATGCTTCAATATAAAATCGTTCCCGAATCCAAATAGGAGAAACGATTCAGGGAGACGAACGGCGACTTGCCTGTCGGTGGGTGCAACTTTGAGGCGGCGGTATGGCTAATGTGAGATTGGCAAAGCGATTGAGAAGTATGCCTTCGCTGGATTTCCTGAGAGGCTTTGAATGCGCGGCGCGTCATTTGAGCTTTACGCGTGCCGGGCAGGAACTGAACGTCACGCAATCCGCCGTGAGTCGCCAGGTCAAGGCGCTCGAGGAGCAGCTCCGGATCGAGCTCTTTCACCGGCACATTCGTTCCCTGACGCTGACCGACAAGGGGCGGGAGCTGTACGACGCGATCTCGTTCGCGTTGTCCGACCTGGAATCGGTGATCGGCAAGCTGTCGTCGAGTGTCGGCCAGCGTGCGATCTCGTTGTCGACCACCGTTTCGTTCGCGGCACTGTGGCTGATTCCGCGCCTCGGTTCGTTCCGCGCAAGCTACCCCGATATCGATGTACGCGTATCAGCAACGAGCGAAATTGAAGATCTTAAACGCAAACGTTTGCACCTGGCCGTGCGATATGCCGGCCCGTATACGTCGACGGACGAGACGGACGTGCTGTTCCGCGAGCGCGTCGTGGCGGTCTGCAGCCCGAGCCTGATGTCGGCGGCGGGCGACGCCGCGTCGATGAAGCCGGAGGACCTCGACAAGCACGTGCTGCTGCATCTCGACGATCCGCGCGGCGAGTGGCCGTGGCACGGGTGGAGCCATCTGCTGAAGGAGCTGGGCGTGCCGCGCCTGCGGCCTGCCGGCGCGCTGCATTTCAGCCAGTACGACCAGCTGGTGCAGGCAGCGGTCGACGGGCACGGCATCGCGATCGGGCGGCGGCCGCTGGTCGACGGGCTGCTGAAGCAGGGCCGGCTCGTGGAGCTGTTCGCACACTGCACGGTCGCATCGGGCAGCTACGTGCTGGTGCAGAACCCGGATGCGTGCAACGAGTTCGATATCGCGGTGCTGACCAACTGGCTGCTCGAACAGGCGAGCCATCCGCTCGCGTCGGAGCCGGAAACGGGCAGCAGCAACGTGGTGCCGATGTATCGCGTCGGATAGGACGATCGCGTCACGCCGTCGCGCGTGCGTGTCGAGGGTGTCATGCGGCAGGTTCGATGCGTGGGCGGCGCGAATCGTCATGCGTCGCGCGTGCAACCTGTGCGATGATGCGCCGCTTCGCATTCGTTGCAGCACGCCGCTGACCGCGGCGCCCGGTTCGGGGCCGCTGCCGAGCGCGCCGACACCGGAGACGACATGCCCGCAGTGAACATTCATGGCAGCACCCTGCATTATCAGGATCACGGTACCGGGTTTCCGGTGCTGCTCGGGCACAGCTATCTGTGGGATTCGGCGATGTGGGCGCCGCAGATCGACGCGCTGTCGCGCCAGTATCGCGTCATCGTGCCGGACCTGTGGGGACATGGCGCATCGGGCGCGCTGCCCGAAGGCACGCAGACGCTCGACGATCTCGCCGCGCAGGCGGGTGCGTTGCTCGATGCGCTGGAGATCGAACAGTGCGCGCTCGTCGGGCTCAGCGTCGGCGGCATGTGGGGCGCGCGGCTCGCGTTGCGCGAACCGCAGCGCGTGCGCGCGCTCGTGCTGATGGATGCGTCGCTCGAGGCCGAACCCGAAGCGACGCGGCTGCGCTACTTCGGGATGCTCGACGCCATTGCCGCCGCGGGCCGTATCGCGCCGCCGCTGCTCGATGCGATCGTGCCGCTGTTCTTCCGGCCGGACGTCAATCTCGCGGGCCCGGTGCCGTCCGCGTTTCGCGACGCGCTCGCGAACCTGCCGGCCGACCGGTTGCGTCAATCGATCGTCCCGCTCGGCCGGCTGATCTTCGGTCGGCCCGACACGCTGTCGGCACTCGCCGAACTGGACGCCGAACGCACGCTGCTGATGTGCGGCGCGGGCGACATGGCGCGCCCGCCGTCGGAAACCGTGAAGATGGCGAGCGTGATCGGGTGCCCGCATGCGCTGGTGCCGGACGCCGGCCACATCTCGAATCTGGAAAATCCTGCGTTCGTCACGCGCACGCTGCTCGACTGGTTCGACGCGCAACGGCTGTCGGCGGGCTGACGCCGGCGCGTGTCGCGCGGCGCCACGCCACGCGAGCCAGCGCGACCTGAGCCCGCATCACGCGCGTTCGCTGACCGGCGTGAGCTTCCTGTCCCGCCGGCGTGCTTCGTCGGCTCCGCCGCGAACGAGACTCAGCGCCTCCGCGCGGCTCGCCACGCACGGTGCGGAGCCGGGCAGCGGCTGGCGCGCGGTCTCGCGCAGCGCGAGCACCGACACGATGCCGATGAACGATGCGCCCATCAGGTAGTACGCGGGCATCATCAGGTCGCCGGTGCGATCGACCAGCCATGCGGTCACGAGCGGCGTCGTGCCGCCGAACAGCGACACCGACACGTTGAAGCCGATCGCGAGCGCGCCATAGCGGATGCGCGTGGGGAACAGCGCGGGCAGCGCCGACGGCATCACGCCGGTAAAGCACGACAGCAACACACCGTAGATCAGCATCCCGCCGAACACGGGCAGCATGCCGCCGGTGCGGATCAGCATCAGCGCCGGCACCGCGAGCACGAGCAGGCCCACGCAGCCGGCCATCATCACCGGCTTGCGGCCGACCGTGTCCGACAGGTGCCCGGCATAGAGCGTCATCGGCATCATCAGCACCATCACGAGCAACACCAGGAACAGGCCGTGCGATTCGCGGAAGTGCAGCGTCGCCGACAGATAGCTCGGCAGGTACGACAGCGCCATGTAATCGGTCACGTTGAAGATCAGCACGAGACCGACGCATTGAAGCAGCGGCCTCCACTGTTCGACGAGCAGCGTCGCGAAGCGTTGTTTCGGCCGCGACCGTTCGTCCGCTTCGCGTGCTTCGGCTTCCTTCTTGAAAGCAGGCGTTTCCTCGAGTTTCAGCCGGACATAGAGCCCCACGAGACCGAGCGGACCGGCGATGAAGAACGGCACGCGCCAGCCCCACGACAGCAGCGCTTCCTGCGACAGCGACGCGGTGAGCAGCGCGACCGTCGCCGCGCCGAGCGTATAGCCGATCAGCGTGCCGAATTCGAGGAAGCTGCCCATGAAGCCGCGGCGCCTGTCGGTCGAGAATTCGGCGATGAAGGTGGCGGCGCCGCCGTATTCGCCGCCGGTCGAGAACCCCTGCACGAGACGCGCGACGAGCAGCAGCACGGGCGCCATGATGCCGATCGACGCGTAGCTGGGGATCAGGCCGATCGCGAACGTGCCCACCGCCATCATGATCATGGTTGCGGCCAGCACGCGCTGGCGGCCGATGCGGTCGCCGAGCGGGCCGAACACCATGCCGCCGAGCGGACGCACGAGGAACGCGGCCGCGAACGTGCCGAAGGTCGCGAGCAACTGTGCAGACGGGCTGCTGGACGGGAAGAACACCTTGCCGAGCGTGACGGCGATATAGCTGTACACGCCGAAGTCGAACCATTCCATCGCGTTGCCGAACGCCATGGCGCCGACCGCGCGCTTGAGGACGGCGGGGTCGACGATCGTGATGTCATCCAGCTTGACGGACTTGCGCGAAGACCGGGCTTTCGCGGGGTGCGCTTGCGACGGGCTCAAAGAACTCTCCTGGAATTGCCTTGGCACCCGGCCGGGCGGGTGAGCAGTGGAGTCGTGCGGGCCGATGGACAGCGAAGGCGGGTGTCTCGGGGCGCCTCGATGTCGGGGGAGTGACGCACGTTGCGGGCGACACCGGGCAGGTTTGTTGTGAGAACCAGTTTAGAGAAACGGGCGCAGCCGACTATCGGTCATGCGCCCGGAACCCGGTTGTAAACGACATCGACGATGTCGCACGAGAATGTCGGGAACGGCCGGGCTGGTTCATGCGGTCGCGCATGCGAGGCGACCGCGCCTTTTCGTGGAATACGACGAGATGCGACACGATGCAGAAAGACGTCGTGCACGATGCACCGGGACGAATGCATGCCCGCGCAACGATTTTCCGTCATCAGATGGAATTAAAAAGTTAATTCGGAATGCGAATATTATGTAGAGGCGAGATAAGCGCGGGTCAGACGGGCGGCCATTCCTGCATCGGAACATGCGGTGGATCCCAGGACTTGCGCCGGCAGTCGGGTCGGTTGCCGAAGCACGCATTGTCGATCCCGTGCTCGATGTTCATTGCCCCCTGACTGTTGGCCGTCGCGACCTGCTCGGACTGCGCAGCGGCCCTCGTCAGGCTGTAGCGGATGCCGACGGCCTGGCGCCGTCGAATGGGCGAGGGCGGCTCTTGAAGAACATCCGTGCGTGACAACATCGCGTTCACCACGCTTCGCGACGACGCACGGGGTCGAGATATTCGACAGCAGCGTGACAATCCTGACGTGACGCGACAGGTCTTCAGGGCTGTCCGTCCGTTCGGTCATCAGGCGCGTTTTGTATGAAGAATGGGTGTCGATGGCCGCGATAAATCGCGAGGAATTTCGCACCGCACGAACCCGCGCATTCGGTCATACGCGAATTTTCATAAATGCGAACGTTTGCGTGTCGCTATGCTGGAATATTCGACGATGAAACCGGCATTTCATTACCGATGTGAAGCCGCGGACGATTTGAATGTCCAATAACGTTCGATGAAAATTCCTGTCACGAACACATACACGAAATCGAAGTGTGTACGATGCCGGCACGCCATTGCCGATTCGCATTCAGCGATTCCGGATGGCGCCTGGTCAACGCCACCGACTGCGGCAGTATTACGCCAAATTACGGCGAACCCGGTGTTGACATAAAACTTTCCGAAATGCGCGATTGACCGGCACAGCGATGGGGATCGAGGCCCGGCAGCGCGCGGCGAAGGGCGCCGCGCCGCACGCGTTTTTCCGAACACGATCGATCGATGGCAATGCGTGATTCGCGCGCGACGCTGCAGTGCCTGCGCGTTGATCGCGCTTTCATGCGTGCCGGCAATTGCGGTGCATTCAACGGAATCGCGTTCCTGACATTCATCCGGAGGTCGATCCACCGTCGCTATCACGACACTAATTCCGAATCATTGAGCTACCTCTATTTTTGCTGGATTTGAGTGAATGCGTTGCGGTTGATATGAAGAATCTTTAAAAAAGGGGGCCATACCGTCTGCTTGATTGATTCCGACAACAACACGGCGAAAACAGACATTGACAAATCGGCGGACAAAGGCCGCCCATATGATGCGGCGCAGAAAACCAGAAATGTAAGAAATTGTCAAAGGTCCGTAATAATGCAGACAGTGTCGAATCATTCATCGACGGGGTTAAGCGTGAATCGTGGCAGAGGCCCCGGAAACGGGCATCAACGGGCAAGCGTAATCGTACTGCTGCTCGAGGGTTTTCCCATTATGCAGATGGGCAAGCTGGCCGCGGTTTTCGAACTCGCCAATCAGCTTGGCCGTGAGGATGGCGCATTCGTCGACCACTACGAATTACGGCTCTATTCCGTGCATGGCGGGCCGGTTCGCTCGTCGTCGGGTGTCGGGATCTGGACGGAGGCGGCCAGTACGCTGGACGCCAGCACCGTGCATGCGATGTTCGTCCTGAGCGGTCAGGGCGGGATCGACAAACTCGACGAGCAGCTGATCGCGTGGCTGAGGTATGCGCATCAGCGCGCACGCGTCGTGAGGGGCAGCAGTGGCGGGCGGAAGTTGCTGACGCAGATTCACCTGGCCCAAAAAGAGGTGGAGCGCGCATCGCCCGAGATGGACGCCGGCGGCGCGTGGCAAGTCAGGCGCGACGACTTCGACTATGCGGGCGACGAGGACGATGGGCCGTTCTCGGATGCGCTGTCGATCGTCCGGGTGGACATGGGCTACGAAATCGCGCAGGAAATCGTGATGTGCATGGTGTCCGGCGCGAACCGGAAGCTGACCGACGTGCTGTTCGGCGCACGAGTCGCGCGAGCGAGCACGCTGATTCGCATGGCGGCACATCATCTGCGCGTGAATAGCGAAAACCGCATCTCCATCGCGGACGCGGCGCAGGCCGCGGCGATGAGCGAGCGCAATTTCCTGCGGCGCTTCAAGAATGAAATCGGCGTGACGCCCACCGAGTTCGTGTTGAGGATCCGCCTCGAAAAAGCATGCCGCATGCTGATCGAGACGGATCTTCCGGCGGACAAGGTCGCGAGACGAACCGGCCTGGGCAGCGGCGACCGGATGGCGAAGCTGTTTCGCCAGCACTTGCAGACCTCGCCGACCGAATACCGGGCCGCCGCGCGAAAAGGCGGCGACGCATCGGCCGAGATGTTGTACGCGTCGGATCTGAGCGGCTGGATGAGCGGCGCGACCTCCTAGGTCACACCATCGCGGCTCGCGACCCGAGATCGATCCGCGGAATTCAATACCGTGCATGTCATCCCTATCGGGATATTCGTGTTTCGTTCGAATGACAGGGCCGTCGTTCCGGAATCAAGACCCGGATATCGGCTAATCGAAATGCGACGAAGGCGGATTCAGCCACAATCGTGGCGCAGTCCGACACGGCGCGTCAAAAGCGCGCTTCCACTGAATTAAGTTATCGACTGGCCTTTCGAGGAGGCGGCACCCCGGTACTCCTCGGAATTTTGCCTGCCGTGTCGTCGTGAGCGCACTGTGCAGGCCTTTTTATTCGTCGAGCCAGCATTCGTGCCGATCCTGTTCGGTCGATGCTTGCCCGCATGTTCCGGGCGGCGATCCGGTGATGCGATCGCTGCCCGATGCGCCGAGACGACCGGCGCGATCAATCCACTTTCAACGGTCAATTGCGCGTCGCGATGGCGAGCCCGATTCGGGAATTTCGCATCGCGATCGCTCGGCATTCCCGTCCGGAATTTCATCGCGTCATGCGTGAAACGGATCGAATGATATTGAGTGGAAACCCGCCTTGATTTCTTCCGCCATCAACAAGGCGGATTCGGACGCACGCGATAAAAGCGCGAATCGCGACGAATATGATGCGCTGCGGAAACATTGAAGCAACGACGTCGCGACGGTCGCGTCGCGTCGAATGCGCTTCGCATCCGGCCGGATCGGCCACGGCGGATTCGAGCGGCATGAGGTGAAGACGTGAGGCGCCGATGCGCCACGCGAACGGGTGTTGGACGATGAATTAGGAGTTCATATCAATGAATTCGTTGATCAATCGAGCGACCGATATCGGACTGATCGTGCTGGGCGCGTTCATTCCGGCGCTGATCGGCGCCACTGGCGGTGCGCGAGGATCCCTGTTCGACGGTGCGCTGGTTGCGTTCGCCGCGGCGCTGGCATTGTCGGTATTCCCCGCCTGCGGCATCTACGAGCCGGTGCGGACGCGATCGTTGTTGCGCGTGCTCGGCCGGACCGTGCTCGCGTGGATCGTCGTGCAGGGCATGAGCACGGCGCTTCTGTACGTGCTGCATCGTGCCCACGTGCTGTCGAACGAATGGTTCGTGTACTGGACGCTCGCGAGCGGGATCGGCCTGATTGCCTTCCGTGCGCTGACGCTCGCGATCTTCGGGATGATCGCGCGGGCTGGCGGCCAGGTTCGCGCGGCGGCGATCGCGCATGCAGACCGGCACGGCCAGCAGGCGCGCACGCACCGGCCGGCTGCGCGGATCAAGCGGGTGATCAGGCGGACGGTCAAGCGGAGCTTCGACCTGGTCGGTGCGTCGCTGCTTCTCGTGTCGCTGGCGCCCGTGCTGCTGGGCATCGCATGGGCCGTGCGGCGTGATGGCGGCCCGGCGATCTTCGGTCACGAGCGGGTCGGCCGCAATGGCCGGCCGTTCAAATGCCTGAAGTTCCGTTCGATGGTGGCGAACGCCGATGTGGTGCTCAAGGCGCTGCTGGAACGCGACCCCGACGCTCGCGCGGAATGGGATCGCGAGTTCAAGCTGAAGCACGACGTCCGCATCACGCCGATCGGCCGGTTCCTGCGCAAGACGAGTCTCGACGAGTTGCCGCAACTGATGAACGTGCTGAAAGGCGACATGAGTCTGGTCGGGCCGCGCCCGATCGTCGAAGCCGAGCTCGAGCGTTACGGAACCGACGTGCGCTACTACCTGATGGCGAAGCCGGGCATGACCGGGCTCTGGCAGGTCAGCGGCAGAAACGACATCGACTATTCGACGCGTGTATCGCTCGACGTGTCATACGTTCGCGAATGGTCGTTGCGTCGCGACATCGGGATTCTGTTCAGGACGATCAACGTGGTGTTGCGAGGGTCGGGCGCGTACTAGGCGTCGCGGGGCCGCCGGGCGGGATGTACACCGGCGGCGCGTCGCGGCGGCACGCGCCGGGTTTGGCAGTGCAGGCAGCAGGTCCGATCTCGACAGGGGTGCTGTACGCGCGTCGACACGGCGCGCGGCGATCGGAGCAATTTCCAATTAAAACAGGTGTGAGGTCGTCATGCAGAGGTTGCGTCAAATGGAGTCGGTGCGCTCGTCCGCGCCGCGATGGCCGGTGCGTGCCGGTTCGCTGGCGGCGATCCTGCCGCTGTGTGCGTTGCTCGGCGCGTGCGGCATCGCGCCGGGCATGCGCATGGAGCAGCCTGCGTCGATTCCGCTGCAGAGCGGCGCCACGCCGGCCGACAGCGTCGCGCTGCCGGTGCCGGTCACGAACATCGACGTGTCGCTGATCCGGCGCATGCGTGAGGCGGAACGCGGCCCGAGCGGCGACGCGCACGATATCGTCGCGCCGCCGGACACATACACCATCGGGCGCGGCGACGTGCTGCAGATCACGGTATGGGACCACCCCGAACTGGCGGCCGCGCTCGGCGCGCCCGCACAGGCTGCACCGCGCGCGGCGGATGCGCCGCCGGGTTTCGTCGTCGACCAGGACGGCACGCTGCAGTTTCCCTATGCGGGCCGGGTGCAGGTTGCCGGACTGACGGCCGAGCAGGTGCAGACGCAGCTCACGCGCCGTCTCGACAAGACCTTCCGGAATCCGCAGGTGACGGTGCGCATCGCGTCGTTTCGCGCGAAGCAGGTCTATATCGAGGGCGAAGTGCACACGCCGGGCTCGCAGCCGGTGAACGACATCCCGATGACGCTGTACGACGCGATCGGCCGCGCGGGCGGCTTTGCGGCGACGGCCGACCAGAGCCGGATCGTCCTCGTGCGCGACGGCGTCGAGCGCCGGATCGACCTGACCGAGATGGCGGAGCAAGGGCGCAACCCGTCGAAGATCGTGCTGAGGAACGGCGACCTGGTGCGCGTGCTGCCGCGCGATGAAAGCGGCGTGTTCGTGATGGGCGAAGTCAACAAGCCCGTGACGGCATTGCCGATGCGCAATGGCCGCCTGACGCTGAGCGAGGCGATCTCGCAGGCCGGCAGCCTCAACGCGAACACGGCCGATGCCGCGCAACTGTACGTGGTGCGCGGCATGCAGGACGAGCAGCCGCAGGTCTATCACCTCGATGCCCGATCGCCGGTGGCCATGGTGCTGGCGAATCAGTTCCAGCTGAAGCCGAAGGATGTCGTGTACGTCGACGGCAACGGGCTCGTCCGGTTCAGCCGCGTGCTCAGCCTGTTGCTGCCGGCCATCAATGCCGGCCTGACCGCGGCGATTGCGACCAAATGATCGAATCCATCCTGATCGTCTGCGAGGGAAACATCTGTCGCAGCCCGATGGCCGAAGCGATGCTGCGCGGGGCGATGCCCGGGCGCCGCATCGTGTCCGCCGGCCTGAACGCGCTCGTCGGCATGCCGGTCGCGCCGTATGTACATGACGTGATGCGCCTGCGCGGCTTCGACGTGTCGACGCATCGTGCGCAGCAAATCGGCCTGTCGCTATGTACCGACGCCGACCTGATTCTCGTGATGGACCGGCGGCAGCGCACGTCGCTCGAAGGCCGGTTCCCGTTCGTGCGCGGCCGCGTGTTCCGCATCGGCGAGTACACGGATTTCGACGTGCACGACCCTTACCGCCAGCCCCGGTTCGTCTTCGAACGCTGCGCGCGACTGATCGAGCTCGGCGTGTCCGAGTGGTCGAAGCGCCTTCGCATCGTCTGAACCGGCCGCCGGTCGACGCCCCACTGGAACCCATTCGCTCCCTATCGTTGCCATGACTCAACCCTCCGCCCCGCCGCAGCAAGCCGCCGAAGACGGCAGCGAGACCGATTTCGTCGCGGTGCTCGACATCCTGATGGAAAGCCGCTGGCTGATCGCGACCATCACGTGCATCGTCCTGGCCGCGGGCCTGGCGTACGCGATACTCGGCAAGCCGGTGTTCGAAGCGAACATCATGGTCCAGGTCGAGGACAGCCCCGATACGTCCGCCGCGAAGTCGTTGCTGGGCGACGTTTCCGCGCTGTTCGACGTCAAGTCGTCGGCCGCCGCCGAGCAGCAGATTCTCGCGTCGAGGCTCGTCGTCGAACGCGCGGTGGACAAGCTCCACCTCTTCATCGACGCATCGCCCAAGCGCTTTCCGGTGATCGGCGACTGGATCGCGCGCCACAGCGACGGCCTGTCCGATCCCGGCCTCGCCGGAATCGGCGGATACGCATGGGGCCGCGAGCGCATCGACGTGCCGCAGTTCGACGTGCCGCGAAAGAACGAAGGCGACACGTTCACGCTGACGAGCCTGGGCGGCAAGCGCTACCGGCTCGAAGGCGGCGATTTCGACGCCCCGGTCGAGGGCACGGTCGGTACGCTCGAGCGGTTCCGGTCGCCGCGCGGCCCGATCCTGCTGCGCGTCGATGCGATCGTCGCGAAACCCGGCGCCGAGTTCGTGCTCGTTCGCAACTCGCGGTTGAAGACGATCGAGGATATCCGGGACCGCCTCAACGTCCAGGAGCGCGTCAAGCAATCGGACGTCGTCGTCGCGAGCCTGCAGGACACCGATCCGAAATGGGTAAGCGACACGATGAACGAGATCGGCCGCCAGTACGTCCGCCAGAACATCGAGCGGAAATCGGCCGAGGCCGCGCAGTCGCTCGAGTTCCTCAACGCGCAATTGCCGCAGCTCAAGCAACAGTTGACCGATTCCGAAGCGCGTCTGACGAAGGTGCGAAACGAGCGCGGGACGGTCGACCTGACCGAGGAAGCGAAGCTCGCGCTGGCCCAGACCGCGGACGCGAAGACGCGCCTGCTCGAACTGCAGCAGAAGCGGCAGGAGCTGATGTCCCGCTTTACCGAACGGCACCCGAGCGTGACCGCGATCGACGAGCAGATCGCGGCGCTGAGCGGCTATCGGAACGCCGCGGAGCTGCAGATCCGGCGCCTGCCGGACCTGCAGCAGGAAACCGTGCGCCTGATGCTCGACGTGAGGGTCAACACCGATCTCTACACGGCCTTGCTGAACAACATGCAGCAGCTGCAGCTCGTGCAGGCCGGCAAGGTCGGCAACGTACGCCTCGTCGACACCGCGGCGGTGCCGGAAGTGGCGGTGCGGCCGAAGAAGGCGCTCGTCGCGGTGGCGGCGCTGCTGCTCGGGCTGCTCGCCGGCTGCGGCACCGCAGTCGTTCGCTCGATGCTGTTCCACGGCATCTCGGACCACAACGAGATCGAGCGCCGGCTCGGCCTCGCGGTCTACACGACCGTGCCGATCAGCGACCACCAGCGCGACCTGGCCGAAGAGGCCGCGCGCAAGAGCGGCCACAAGTCGATCCTGTCGATCGACTTCCCGAACGAGCCGGCGGTCGAGTGCCTGAGAAGCCTGCGGACCGCGCTGCAATTCGCGATGCTCGAGGCGAAGAACAACGTCGTGCTGATCGCCGGCCCGGCGCCGGGCGTCGGCAAGACGTTCATCTCGTCGAACCTCGCGGTCGTGATGGCCAGTGCCGGGAAGCGTGTGCTGCTGATCGACGGCGACATCCGCAAGGGACGCCTGCACGACTATCTCGGCTTTTCACGCGGCCGCGGCTTGACGGAACTGATCGCCGGCAGCGCGCGAGTGGACGACGTGCTGCATCGCGAGGTGGTCGAGGGCCTCGATTTCCTCTCGACCGGGACGATGCCGAAGAACCCCGCCGAGCTGCTGCTGAACCGGAACCTCGCGTCGCTGGTCGCCGATCTGTCGTCGCGCTACGACATCGTCATCGTCGACTCGGCGCCGGTCCTTGCCGTGCCCGATACCGGGATTCTCGGCGCGTTCGCCGGCACGACGCTGCTCGTCGCGATGGCGGGCAAGACGAAGCTCGGCGAGATCGGCGAATCGTCGAAACGATTCGCGCAAAACGGCATCCGTCTGAACGGCGTCATCTTCAACGGCGTCAATCCGCGGCTCGGCCAGTACGGGTACGGCTCGAAGTACGGCGGCTACCGGTACGTCGCTTACGAATACGGGATGCACGATGCGTGACGCGTGCATGACCGCAGGCGGCCCGGCACGCGAGCGCAGCTGGGGGGCGCGATGATCAATCCCCGGGATTCGGTCGTGTCGCTGGCCGGTGTCGTGATCGGGCAGATCGCGCTGTTCGCGTGCATCTTCGTGATCGGGCGACGGTTCGGGCCGGAATCGCTCGGCCACTTCAACTACCTGCTCGCGCTGGCGACCTTCGGCGGCACGCTGCTCGCCTTCCGCTACGAACTCGCGTGCGTCGACGACAACCCGCGCGAGTCGTTCAATGCGTTCGTCAACGTGACGGCGCTGGGGCTGGCCGTCGTGGCCGTGTCGGTGGCGGCGATCCGCATCGCCGGTCGCCCCGACCTGGTCATCGTCGCGGTCTATGCGCTGGCGTCGTTCGTGCAACTGGCCGCGGCTTCGTACCTGAACAGCATGAGGCGGTACGGCTGGATCGCGCTGTCGCGCGTGGTCGTCAACGGCGCGTTTCTCGTCGGGCTCGTGCTGGCGCTGGCGTGTCACGCCTGCGCGGGCACTGGCGTATTCGACCTGTATGCGTGGGTGAGCGCGGCGGTCTCGCTGGCGATGGCCGGTGCGATCCTGCTGACCGGCTACCGGGCCGGCCATTCGTTCCGGCTGTCGCGCGGCTTCTTCGCGCGGAACCGCCGCTTTGCGCTGTACATCCTGCCATCGACGCTGTGCGCGTCGGTGCTGACGTACGCGCTGTCGATCGCGATACCGCACTGGTTCGACGCGCAGAGCGCCGGCTACTTTGCCGCGGCTTACCGGCTCGGCTTCTTTCCGGTTTCGCTGATCGCGCAGAGTGTCGGCGGGGTGTTCCGGCGCGATGCCATCGGCGCGATGGCGCGGCCGGATGCGGCCACGACGGTGCCGCAGGTGTACCGCACCTACGCCCGCGCGCTCGCGGGGCTCGCGGCCGTGTACATGGCGGGCGGGCTGCTGCTGTTCGCGCCGCTGGTCGGCCTGTTCTTCGGCGAAAGCTGGCGGGGCGCGGTCGGGTTCTATCAGAGCCTGATGCCGCTCTTCGCGCTGCAACTGATCTACGTGCCGCTGTCGCAGATCTTCCTCGCCACGCGCGCGCAGCGCGTCGATTTCCTGTTCCAGCTCGCTTGCGGCACCTGTCTCGCCGGCGCGCTAGGCGTGGCGAGACTGATGCACCTGTCGGCGCCCGCAAGCGTGCAGATCTTCTCGCTGACGGGCGCGGCGCTGATGGCGGCCGGCATCGCGCTCACGTACCGGGTGCTTGGCGCGAACCTGTCCCGATCCCGCGCGCCGGCGTGACGGCGCCGCTACGACGAACGAACCCACCATGATCCTGATAGTCATCGATTCCCTCGAGCGGTACTTCTTCGTCACCCGCCTGGTGAGCCCGGTCAGGCACGAGTACGAGTTCGCGTTCCTGACGAGCGAGCCCGTCGCGCATCTCGGCCTGCTGCTGGGCGGCTATCGGTCGGTGTACCTGAACCGCCTGATGCCGATCGACATGCCGGACGCGCAGGCTGCCGACCGGACGCCGTACCGGCTGTCGATCGAGGTGCTGAACGGGCAAATGACGGAGGCGCGCGCGAAGCGCGAGTCGGCGGCGATTTTCCATCTCGCGTCCGAGCTGTTGCGCAGCCGGCGAGTCGAGCAGTGCGTGATGTGGAACGGGCAACAACTCGTGTGCCGGGCGGTTCGCCAGGCATGTACCGTGTACGGCGTGGCGACCCGGTTCATCGAGATCTCGAATCTCCCGGGCAAGCTGTTCGTCGACTCGCTGGGCGTCAATGCGCTGTCGACGATCAGCCACCACCCCGAAGTCATCGATGGCCTGCCGCTGCCCGACGAGGAGACGCATGCGCGGTGGCTGTCGCGCTACGAGCGCGACAAGCGGATGCCGTTGCCGCAGGCGCGGACGTCGCTTGCGCGCAAGGCGATGTCCGCGACCAACTACCTGCTGAAGGTGGTCAGCCGCGGGGTGGCCCGCAAGCGCCTCGCCAGCGTGCGTGCGCGCAACGGGATGCCGGCGCCCCGGCAGGCGGCGAATCTGTCGACCGATACGCTGTCGACCAGCCGCTACGTGTTTCTGCCGCTCCAGGTGTCCGGCGATACGCAGATCAAGCTGCATTCGGACGTCGGCAATCTCGAGGCGATCCGTCACGCGTTCGAGTTCGCTGCGAACGAGAGCGCCGACCTGTTCGTGAAGCTTCATCCGGCCGAGACCGATGCGGCCGAGATCGACGCGATCGTGCGCCTGCAGGACACCTACCACTTCGAGATCGTCACGTCGCCGACCACGGATCTGCTCAAGCACGCGTATGCGGTCGTCACGATCAATTCGACGGTCGGGCTGGAGGCGATGCTGTACGGCAAGCGCGTGGTGTCGCTCGGCCGGTGTTTCTACAAGGAATTCGACCGCGAGCGCCTGCTGAAGTACATCCATTCGTTCCTGATCGACGGAATCGACTACTTCGGCACCTCGCGCATCCCGGCCGACGCGGCCCGGCGCGTGTTCGCGAGGCCCCATTGAGATGACCGTCACGTTGCGACAGACCGCCGAGGCGATCGCCGAAGACTGCCGCCGCAATGCGTTCGTCAAGACGCGCTGCGTCGTGGTGTTCTACCGGATCGTGCATTACCTCGCATGCAGGAGCCGGCTCACGCTGCTGGCCGGCGCGCCGCTCATCGTGCTCTACATCGTGCTGTGCGACTGGCTGATGGGCATCGAGATTCCCGTGAAGACGAGGATCGGCAAGGGGCTCACGATCTATCACGGCACCGGCCTCGTGATCAACGGTTTCGCGGTGATCGGCGACTACTGCACGCTGCGTCACGGCGTGACCATCGGCAACACCACCCGGCAGGACGGCACGATCGACGGCGTGCCGACGATCGGCGATCACGTGGAGTTCGGCGTGCACAGCGTCGTGCTCGGCCCGATTCGGGTCGGCGATCGCGTACGCATTGGCGCCGGGGCCGTGGTGCTGAGGGACGTGCCCGACGGCCGCGTCGCCGTCGGCGTCCCGGCGCGCATTCTCGACAACGGACAGGAGCCGCAATGAAGGTGTTCATTCTGCATCCCGGCAAGGCGAACTACCCCGAGATCGCCGCCTACGGGCATTGCCTGGGTGCGCACGGATTCGAGGTGTTCGACGGCGATCTCGACGCCTACGCGCGTTTTCCGGATCGGGACGCCTGCATCCTGTGGTGCATCATGGGCTTCTATCGCGCGTTGCCGCCTGCCCGGTACGTGATTCACGACTATCGCTCGCTGTCGGTCGGGCGGCTCGCCGCCGTCAAGGATCGCGTGAAGCGCGCGCTCAATGTCCGCCCCGATCTGCGGATTTTCCAGAATGTGCAGATGCGCGACGCGATGGCGTTCCGCGACGACGTGCGGACGTTGTTGCTGCCGATGGGCGTGCCGGACTGGATCTTCGATCCGGACGGCGCCGACGCAGGTGCCGCGCACACGCCGTCGGGCCGGTTCTGCTACATCGGCGAAATGAGCCGCGAGCGCGGTTTCCACAAGGTGCTGGCGGCCTATCGCGACGCACGGCGCGACGAGACGGACACGCTCGTGCTGGTCGGCCAGCCGGAGCCCGAGATCCGCGCGGCGTTCGGCGATACGCCGGGCATCCGGTTCGTCGGCCGCGTGCCGCAGCCGGAGGCGTTGCGCATCGTCCGCGAAAGCGAATACGCGGTGTGCTTCTTTCCGTATCACCGGCCGCACTGCTTCCAGACGCCGACGAAGCTGCTCGAATACGCATCGCTCGGCAAGAAGATCGTCTGCAACGACGCGCCGTCGAACGTGCGTACTGCGAACGAGCTCGGCATCCAGTGCCATGTCACCGGCGCGACGATTTTCGACGAGCTGTTTCCGCTGTCGCGGATTCGCGCGAACGGCACCGACCCGGCCGCGATGAGGTCGCTCGAATGGGGGCGCGTCATCGAGCGCTCGGGCGTGCTTGCGTATCTCGGCGCGGCCGCGGCGCATCGTTCACGAGGCGCAATCCGATGAAGATCGTCCACCTCGTCGAATCCAGCGCCACCGGCACGTTGTCGATGGTGTGCCTGATCGCGAATCGTCTCGCCCGCGACGGCCATGACGTGCACGTCGTCTACTCGGTGCGGCCGGATACGCCCCCCGGGCTCGCCGCACTGTTCGATGCGCGCGTGGCGTTGCATCACGTCCAGATGAAGGGGGCCGGCCCGTTGCGGACCGTGTTCCGGCTGCGCGCGACGCTGACGGCGCTCGAGCCCGACGTCGTGCATCTGCATTCGTCGTTCGCCGGTTTTCTCGGGCGGCTGTCGACGCTGTTCGCGCTGCGGAAGGCGGCGTTCTTCTACAGCCCGCACTGCATTTCGTTCATGCGCCGCGACATCTCGACCCTGAAGCGGCTGGCATTCGTCGCGCTGGAGAGGATCGCGTGTGCGCGGAAGTGTCTTTACGTGGCCTGCTCGGAAAGCGAAGGCCGCGCGATCCGCGCATGGCTGCGTCAGCCGGTCGTGGTGATCGAGAACGCGGTCGGCGGCGCGCCGCACGTTCGTCCGGACGACGCCGCGCGGCCGTCGAGCGGCCCCCTGTGCGTGACGACCGTCGGCGGCATTCGCACGCAGAAGGATCCGGTGCTGTTCGCGCAGATCGCGCAGGGCATGCGCGCGCGCGGCATGCGCTTCGTCTGGATCGGCGACGGCGACGATGCGTTGAAGGCGCGGCTGGCCGAGGCCGGCGTCGAGGTGACCGGGTGGTTGCCGCACGACGAAGTGGCGCGCCGGCTCGACCGCGCGGACGTGTATCTGTCGACGTCGTCGTGGGAAGGCATGCCGGTGTCGGTCATCGAGGCGATGCTGGCCGGCCGGCCCGTCGTCGTGTCCGACTGCGCCGGCAACGTCGACGTCGTGCGCCATCTGCAAACTGGTGTGGTCTATGCGACGGCAGCCGAGGCGGTCGCGTGGCTGGCGCGCCTCACCGGCGACCGTGCCTTGCGCGGGGAGCTGGGCCGGCGGG
>NZ_JAAGPG010000931.1:0-237 GCF_017104665.1 Burkholderia sp. Se-20378
TGGGAGGCACGCGGACGAAGTGATCACCGGGTGCGACGCGTGCGGAGATGTGGCGCGGTGACGATAGGTGTGGAAGATGTTAGAAGAACTATCATGTCGAGAGCGGGTGCGTGTGTCGGAATAGAGGGAGAAGCGTAGCGGCAGACCGAGCACGACGACGTGTGGCAGGCTTAAGACTAGGTAAGCGATCTGTTTACTAGAGAGAGGAAACGTACGTGTCTAGTTGATTTTTTTTTT
>NZ_JAAGPG010000932.1:0-1839 GCF_017104665.1 Burkholderia sp. Se-20378
CCCGCCGTGCGTGCGGAAGCCGCGCACACGCAGGCCACGCAGGCGCTCGGCGACGTGCGGGCGCAGGCCGAGCGTGCGACGCAGCGCGTGCACGCGCTGCAGATGGACGTGCTGAAGCTCGCGCAGGCGCACGAACGTTACACGCAGCGCAGCACGCAGATCCGCGAGGAACTCGAGGAAATCGGCGCGCAGATCGAAGAGCAGCGCGCGATGCGCGCGGAGTCGGAAGCGAATTTCGAGCGGTTCGACGGCGAACTTGCCGAACTGCAGGCGCGCTTCGAGGACAACCAGCTCGCATTCGAAGCGCTCGACGAATCGCTGACGCAGGCACGTCAGGAAGCGCGTGACCTGGAGCGTGGCGCGAACGACGCGCGCTTCGCCGCACGCAATGCGGTGACGCGGATCGACGAACTCAAGCGCAGTATCCAGGTCGCGCACGAGCAGAGCGAGCGTGTCGCCGGATCGCTGGAAGACGCACGCGCCGAGCTCGAGACGATCAACGAGCAGACCGCGCACACGGGCCTGCAGGACGCGCTCGAGATTCGTGCGGTGAAGGAAGAAGCGCTGCAGGCCGCGCGGATCGAGCTCGACGACCTGACCGCAAAACTGCGCGCGTCGGACGAGCAGCGGCTCGTCGCCGAGCGCTCGCTGCAGCCGCTGCGCGATCGCATCACCGAATTGCAGTTGAAGGAGCAGGCCGCGCGCCTGTCGGTCGAGCAGTTCGCCGAGCAACTGACGACGGCCGAGGTCGACGAGGAAGCGCTGCGCGAGAAGCTCACGCCGGATCTGAAACCGTCGTACCTGCAGGGCGAGGTCACGCGCCTGAACAACGCGATCAATGCGCTCGGCCCGGTGAACATGGCCGCGCTCGACGAGCTGAAGGCCGCGAGCGAGCGCAAGGTGTTCCTCGACGCGCAGTCGGCCGACCTGATCGACGCGATCACGACGCTCGAGGACGCGATCCACAAGATCGACCAGGAAACCCGCACGCTGCTGCAGGGCACCTTCGACGAGGTCAACCGTCACTTCAGCGATCTGTTCCCGCGCCTCTTCGGCGGTGGCCAGGCGAAGCTGATCATGACGGGCGACGAAATCCTCGATGCCGGCGTGCAGGTGATGGCGCAGCCGCCGGGCAAGAAGAACGCGACGATCCACCTGCTGTCGGGCGGCGAGAAGGCCCTGACCGCGACCGCACTGGTGTTCGCGATGTTCCAGCTGAACCCGGCGCCATTCTGTCTGCTCGACGAGGTCGACGCGCCGCTCGACGACGCGAACACCGAGCGTTTCGCGAATCTCGTGCGCGCGATGTCCGACAAGACGCAGTTCCTGTTCATCTCGCACAACAAGATCGCGATGGAAATGGCGCAGCAGCTGATCGGTGTGACGATGCAGGAGCAGGGCGTGTCGCGGATCGTTGCGGTGGACATGGAAACCGCCGCGGGTTTTGCCCAGAGTTGACGTTTGACGAAACCGGACCGCGTTCGCGCGGCGCATGGGCGCCCGTTCGCGGTTCCGACGAACAAGAATTGCTGATGGAGCGTGCATGGACGAGTTGACACTCGGTTTGATCGGCGCGGGCGCCGTCGTGGTGGGCGGCGTCGTGGTCTACAACGCATGGCAGGGCGCGAAGGTGCGGCGCAGGATGCCGCGCCCGATGCCGGAAGAAGCGGCCGAGGCGATGAACCGCCCCGAACGCGAAGAAGAATTGCCGTTCATCGAGCCGGTGCGTCAGCCGGTGCGGCGCGAGCCTGCGGCACCGGCCCCGGCGGCCGGCACGCCCGTGAATTCCACCAGGCTCCACGTCACGCCGCCCGCGGGCGGGGGCAGGCGCAGCTGTGC
>NZ_JAAGPG010000933.1:0-1966 GCF_017104665.1 Burkholderia sp. Se-20378
CCGCGTCGGTCGCGGCGCAGATCGCGCGCGACATTCCGCTGGCGCGGATGGGCGAGCCGGAAGATATCGCGAACGCGATGCTGTTTCTCGCGTCGACCGATGCGGCGTACATCACGGGGCAGACGATCGTCGTCGACGGCGGTGCGACGTTGCCCGAGAGCGGGGCGGTGCTTGGCGGCGAGTGACGATGGACCGGGTAACGGCCGGCGGAACAGGGCGGGCCCGGCAGCCCGCTGCGAGCTTGCGCAGCGGGCTCGGCGTGTTCCGCGTGTTCCGCCGGGGGCATCTTCGCGTGAGTCAGTCCGGCATCCCGTTGTGGTCCCCGAGCGGCCTGTCGGGCCAGTCCACCCAGCGATCCGCGCGGGTCAGCTCATACGCCTCGTTCATCGGGTAGCGAATGCGGTTGTCGTCGCGCGGGCGTTCACCGATCACCATCAGCCGGACTTCGTCCTTCGTGTTGTTGATGAAGGTGTGGCAGATGCCGGTGCCCGCCGGAAACGCGATGGAATCGCCTTCGGCAACGGGGTGAAGCACGCCGTCGATCCAGACGTCGGGCTTGCCTTCGAGCACGTACACAAACTCCTGCTCGGTGCTTTCGGCATGCGGATAGGACGTGCGCCGGCCCGGCAGAAGCCTCACGTGATGGATGCCGATACGCGTGATGCCGAGCTCGGCGGAAAGCGGCGCGTCCAGCGCCATCGGCTCGGTGTCGCCGCGATAGCAATGCGCTTCCGGTTCTTCGAGCTCGGTCCAGTGCTTGATGAAATCGGGGCGGGTCATCGGTTGCACTCCTTTCGGGGGGATGTCGAGGGTAGCGGTTCAGGCGCCGACGTTAGCGGTGACTCGCGCCCCAGCTCGGCGAATGGACCTCGGCCGATAACTTACCAGCGAATGCGGCAGGACGATGGCTCGTCGAATTTCTCGACCGGTCGAGGCGGCGAAGCCGGCCGGCGTGATCGTGGCCGCCGGCCATTCGGGACGTCAGGTGCCGGTCGGAGCGATTCAGGGCGGCCCGGATGTCGCGGATCGGGCGATCGACGACATTCGCGGAAATCAGCACCGAACCGCTTCTTGCGTTGCGCAAAAAACGTCGGCGACGCGACGCACGCATGCCGGCCGCCGCGTATCGCCGCGACTACAGCCAGCCGTTGCGGATGAATTCGACGATCGAATAGCGGCGGTGCTCGAGATCGTGTTGTCGAACGGCGTCGACGATGCGCGATACGCCGTCTGCGTAAGGCGTCGCACCCACCACGCGCGATTCGAACTGCAGGCTGCACGCACCGTCGTCGATGCGGATCCGGTGAATCGCGTGGCGGCCGAGCTGATCGTCGGCGACCGCGAATTCGCTGCGTTGCACGTCCGGGTCGCGCACGGAGCGGATGTCTTCCGGCCGCACGCCGAGCGACTGGCCGATCCCGACGGCCGTGCCGGGGACAGACGTCTTGCCGGCCTGGTGCGACTCGGTCAGGCTGATCCGGCAGTCATGAAACAGGTGGCCGCTGGTTTCCAGCATGCTCATGAACTTGAGCATCAGGATGTTCGTGTTCGGGCACAGCACGACCGGGAACGCATGCGAGCCGGTTTCGAGCTCGGAGCCGGTCGACAGCTCGACGAGTGGCGATCCGGTGGCCTCGCAGAACGCGATCACATCAGGGAGTTCGCGGCCGGAACCGGCGTGCACGACGATCGTTCGGGCGTCGCTACGCTGCGCATCGTTGCGCGCGCTGTCCGACCAGGGGATCACGCGGCAGGTGGCCGGGTCGAGCCGGTGTGCGTCGAGCAGCTCGCTGGCCAGCTTGCCGGTTCCTACGACGAGTACTTGCATGGAATTGACGGGTTGAAGTTCAGGATTCGGGACGGGAGCGGCGCGGGCCGTCGTCGGGTGCCTCGGCACGGTCGCGGCGCGTCGCGCCGGAGCGGCCGCGCGTGTCGCTGCCGCCGGCGTCTGCCTTTGCCGTGCGCG
>NZ_JAAGPG010000934.1:0-1985 GCF_017104665.1 Burkholderia sp. Se-20378
CCCATAGCTTGATCGCCGCGCCGTCGAGCGTCGCGACGCCGCCCGGGAACGGATCGAACGCACGCACCTGGCGCGCAAGCACGTCGGCCGGCTTGCGCCAGTCGAGCGCCGCTTCGTGCTTGCCGATCTTTTCCGCATAGGTCACGCCGTCGGCCGGTTGCGGCGTCGCCGGCAGCACGCCGTCGCGCTCGAGCTGCACGAGCGCGTCGACAATCAGTCGCGCGCCTTCGGCGGCGAGCCGGTCGTGCAACGTCGCGGTCGTCTCGTCGGGTGCGATCGCGATGCGTGCTTCCTCGATCATCGCGCCGGTGTCGAGGCCGATGTCCATCTGCATCAGCGTGACGCCCGTTTCGGCGTCGCCGGCCTCGATCGCGCGGTGGATCGGCGCGGCGCCGCGCCAGCGCGGCAGCAGCGACGCGTGAATGTTGATGCAGCCGTCGCGCGGAATGTCGAGCACTTCCTGCGGCAGCAGCAGGCCGTATGCGGCGACCACCATCACGTCATGCGGGGTCGAGCGCAGCAGCTCGATCGCGTCGGCCGCCTCCGCCGGGTACTTGCCCGCGCGGCGCAGCGACGGCGGTTGCGCGACGGGCATCCCGTGCTCGACGGCGTAGCGCTTCACCGCGCTCGCCTGCAATTTCATCCCGCGCCCGGCAGGGCGATCGGGCTGGGTGAGCACGAGCGGCACCGGAAAACCGGCCTCGTGGATCGCGGCGAGGGCAGCCGCGGCGAATTCCGGCGTGCCGGCAAAAACTACGCGCAACGTATGGGTCATGACAGCGTTCGGGGTCGGGCAAGGCGGACGCGCGTTACATCGCGCGTTCGAGTTTCTTCATCTTCGTCTTGATGCGCGTCTGCTTGAGCGGCGACAGGTATTCGACGAACACGCGCCCCATCAGGTGATCCATCTCGTGCTGGACGCACACGGCCAGCAGGCCCTCGCAGTCGAGCTCGAAGGTCTCGCCCTGCTCGTTGAGCGCGCGCACGCGCACGTGATCGGGACGCTCGACTTCGTCGTAGATGCCGGGCACCGACAGGCAGCCCTCTTCATAGATCTGCTTTTCATCGCTCGACCACACGATCTCGGGGTTGATGAACGCGCGCAGCTCGTTCTTCTCCTCGGAGACGTCGATCACGATCACGCGCTCGTGCACGTCGACCTGCGTGGCCGCAAGGCCGATGCCCGGCGCCGCATACATGGTCTCGGCCATGTCGGCGACGAGCTTGCGGATCCGGTCGTCGACCTTGTCGACGGGCTTCGCGACCTTGTGCAGCCGCTTGTCGGGGTAATGAAGAATATTGAGTAAAGCCATGGCGTTCGGTATTCGGTGGAGCGGCGTGCCGCATCGGCCATCCGGCCAGCTGGCGCTGCCGCCGGGATGCAATGAAGATGAGGCGGACGCGCGGCGAATCAATGCCGCGGATCATGCCTCCTGCAATTGGCCGGGCGCCTGCGCGCGCGGCCCTGTCGAGTATTTCGGATGATGAAAATTTTATCATGGCGCCACGCGGTCCGCTGGCCACCGCATTCGAGGGGTGCCTCATGTCGCCGCAAGCGCTGACCACCTCCGCCGTGCGCGCGTGGCTGCAGCTCGCGCATGCGCCCGGCCTCGCGCCCGTCGTGCTGCAGGCACTGCTCGATGCGTTCGGCTCGCCGGACGCGCTGCTGCGTGCGTCCGACCAGGCCATCGCCGCCGTAACCAGCCCTGCCGCCGCCCAGGCCGTGCGCGCGAGCGAGCGCAACGATCTCGACACCCGCACCGGCGCCGCGCTCGCGTGGCTCGACGCGCCGGGCAATGCGCTCGTCACGCTCAACGATCCGGCCTACCCGCCGCGGCTGCGCGACCTGCACGATCCGCCGCCACTGCTATATGTAAAGGGCCGGCTCGACCTGCTGCACGCGCGCAGTGTCGCCGTGGTCGGCAGCCGCCACGCAACGCCGCAGGGTCTTGCCGACGCGACGCGCTTCGCACGCGAACTGTCCG
>NZ_JAAGPG010000935.1:0-2125 GCF_017104665.1 Burkholderia sp. Se-20378
CGGGCAACGACGAGGTCGCGCCGGCGGACGGGGGCGACGCGCTCGGCCTCGGCCCTGCGCGCCTGACGATTACGTTCGGCTTCGGCCCCGGCATGTTCGCGCTCGCCGGCAAGGACCGCTTCGGCCTCGCGAAGCATCGCCCCGCCGCGCTCGTCGACCTGCCGCGCTTCAACGGCGACCAGTTGCTGCCCGAAAAGACCGGCGGCGACCTGTTCATCCAGGCGTGCGCCGACGACGCACAGGTTGCGTTCCACGCGGTGCGCCAGCTCGTGCGCCTCGGCGCGAAGGCGACGCAGATGCGCTGGGGCCAGGCCGGCTTCACGTCGGGCAAGCCCGGCGAGACGCCGCGCAACCTGATGGGCTTCAAGGACGGCACGATGAATCCGCCGATGTCCGATCCGGCCGCGATGGATGAATTCGTGTGGGCCGGCAGCGAAGGCCCGGCATGGATGAACGGCGGCACCTACACGGTCGTGCGCCGGATCCGCATCACGCTCGAGCACTGGGACAACACGGAGCTCGGCTTCCAGGAGCAGGTGGTCGGCCGTCACAAGTACAGCGGCGCGCCGCTCGGCCAGAAGCACGAGTTCGAGGCACTCGATCTCGACGCGGCCGACAAGGACGGCAACCCGGTGATCCCCGACAACGCGCACGCGCGCCTCGCATCGCCGCAACTCAACAACGGCGCGCAGATCCTGCGCCGCGCGTACTCGTACAACGACAGCACGAGCTTCTACATCGAGCGCTGGCCGCCGTGGCGCCAGCAGACCGAGTACGACGCGGGGCTGATGTTCGTCGCGCACCAGCGCGACCCGCGCAAGGGCTTCATTCCGATCAACGAGAAGCTCGCAAAGATGGACATCATGAACCAGTTCACCACGCACGTCGGCAGCGCGATCTTCGCGTGCCCGCCGGGCGCGCAACCGGGTTCGTACATCGGCGCCGCGCTGTTCGAGGCATGACGGCCCGCAACGCAAGTCAAGGCACACCTTCCCGGCCCCGGCCGGGTGCAACCTGCTAAAAACCACATGAATACATCACCCGTTAGCCGCCCGCTGCGGCACCTGATTTCCGCGGCGGCCGCCGCACTGATGCTGACTGGCGCGCTGCACGCCGCGCGCGCGCATGCCGCGACGCTCACGCTGTACAACGCGCAGCACGAGCAGGTCGTCAACCAGCTCGTCAAGGATTTCGAAGCGCAGAGCGGCATCACCGTGAAGGTGCGCTCGGGCGAAGGCCCCGCGCTCGCCGCGCAGCTCGTCGCGGAAGGCGACCGCACGCCGGCCGACGTGTACTTCACCGAGAACTCGCCGGAGCTCGTGCTGCTCGACCGCAAGGGCCTGTTCGCGAAGACCGACGGCGCCACGCTGCAGTCGGTGCCCGCGCGCTTCAACCCGGCGGACGGCAACTGGGTCGGCGTGCTCGCGCGCGAAAACGTGCTCGTCTACAACACCGCGAAGATCCAGCCGCAGCAACTGCCCGCATCGCTGCTCGATCTCGCGAAGCCGGAATGGAAGGGCAAGGTCGGCGTCGCGCCGAGCGACGCGGACTTCCTGCCGCTCGTGAGCGCGGTGCTCGCACTGCACGGCGAAGCCGCGACGCTGCAATGGCTGAAGGGCCTGAAGGCCAACGCGCAGATCTTCGACGACGACGAAGGCGTGACGGCGGCCGTCAACCGCGGCGGCGTGCTGACCGGCATCATCAACAACTACTACTGGGACCGCCTGCACGCCGAGCTCGGCGACAAGTCGACCCGCAGCGCGATCTACCACTTCGGCAAAGGCGACGTCGGCGGTGCCGTCAACGTATCGGGCGCCGCAGTGCTGAAGGCATCGAAGCACCAGCCGGAAGCGCAGAAGTTCGTCGCGTATCTCGTCAGCGAGCGCGCGCAGAAACTGATGGCCGGCGGCCATATCAGCTTCGAGTATCCGCTGCATCCGGGCGTCGCGCCCGATCCCATCCTGAAGCCGTTCAACGAACTGAGCCCGCCGGCGCTGACGTTCGAACAGCTCGGCGACGACAGCCAGGCCGGCAAGCTGCTGCGCCAGGCAGGTCTGCTCTGACCATGAGCGACGCCGTGTCCCCCACGGCACGCACCGCACGCGACGGCGAGCACACCGCGGAC
>NZ_JAAGPG010000936.1:0-2115 GCF_017104665.1 Burkholderia sp. Se-20378
CTTCGACGTCGACGGGTCTGTCGTCAGCCACCAGCTCGATTGGTTCGTTGTCGACGGGGCTCAGCTCGACGAACAGTTCGGTGACTTCGCTGTCTACCTCGACCTCGACGGGCCTGTCGTCGGCGAATAGCTCGATTACGTCGCTGTCGACGTCTACGTCGACAGGGCTGTCGTCAGCCACCAGCTCAATTGGTTCGTTGTCGACAGGGCTTAGCTCGACGAATAGTTCGGTGACTTCGCTGTCGACCTCGACTTCGACGGGCTTGTCGTCGGCCAACAGCTCGATCACTTCGCTGTCGACTTCCACGTCGACGGGGCTGTCGTCAGCCACCAGCTCGATTGGTTCGTTGTCGACAGGGCTTAGCTCGACGAATAGTTCGGTGACGTCGTTGTCGACCTCGACGTCGACGGGCCTGTCTTCGGCGAATAGCTCGATTACTTCGTTGTCGACCTCCACGTCGACAGGGCTGTCGTCAGCCACCAGCTCAATTGGTTCGTTGTCGACGGGGCTCAGCTCGACGAATAGTTCGGTGACTTCGCTGTCTACCTCCACGTCGACGGGGCTGTCGTCAGCCACCAGCTCAATTGGTTCGTTGTCGACAGGGCTTAGCTCGACGAATAGTTCGGTCACTTCGCTGTCGACCTCGACTTCGACGGGCTTGTCGTCGGCCAACAGCTCGATCACTTCGCTGTCGACTTCCACGTCGACGGGGTTGTCGTCAGCCACCAGCTCAATTGGTTCGTTGTCGACGGGGCTCAGCTCGACGAACAGTTCGGTGACGTCGTTGTCGACCTCGACCTCGACGGGCCTGTCGTCGGCGAACAGCTCGATCGATTCGCTGTCCACGTCGACCTCGACGGGTCTCTCGTCGGCAAACAGCTCGATCACCTCGCTGTCGACTTCCACGTCGACGGGGTTGTCGTCAGCCACCAGCTCAATTGGTTCGTTGTCGACAGGTCTCAGTTCGACGAATAGTTCGGTGACGTCGTTGTCGACCTCGACGTCGACGGGCTTGTCGTCGGCGAACAGTTCGATCACATCGTTGTCGACTTCGACGTCGACGGGTCTCTCGTCGGCGAACAGCTCGATCACGTCGCTGTCGACCTCCACGTCGACGGGGCTGTCGTCAGCCACCAGTTCAATTGGTTCGTTGTCGACAGGGCTCAGCTCGACGAATAGTTCGGTGACCTCGTTGTCGACCTCGACTTCGACGGGTTTGTCGTCGACGAATAGCTCGATCACGTCGCTGTCTACCTCCACGTCGACGGGGCTGTCGTCAGCCACCAGTTCGATTGGTTCGTTGTCGACGGGGCTCAGTTCGACGAATAGTTCGGTGACGTCGTTGTCGACCTCGACCTCGACGGGCCTGTCGTCGGCCAATAGCTCGATCACGTCGTTGTCGACTTCGACGTCGACCGGCCTCTCGTCGGCCAACAGCTCGATCACTTCGCTGTCGACCTCGACCTCGACGGGTCTGTCGTCGGCCAACAGCTCGATCAGTTCGTTGTCGACTTCGACCTCGACCGGCCTCTCGTCGGCCAACAGCTCGATCACTTCGCTGTCGACCTCGACCTCGACGGGCCTGTCGTCGGCCAACAGCTCGATCACCTCGCTGTCGACTTCGACCTCGACGGGCCTGTCGTCGGCTAACAGCTCGATCACTTCGTTGTCGACCTCGACCTCGACGGGCCTGTCCTCGGCGAACAGCTCGATCACGTCGCTGTCGACTTCGACCTCGACCGGCCTGTCCTCGGCCAATAGCTCGATCACCTCGCTGTCGACCTCGACCTCGACGGGCCTGTCGTCGGCCAACAGCTCGATCACCTCGCTGTCGACTTCGACCTCGACGGGCCTGTCGTCGGCTAACAGCTCGATCACGTCGCTCTCGACCTCGACCTCGACGGGTCTGTCGTCGGCCAACAGCTCGATCACGTCGCTGTCGACTTCGACCTCGACGGGTCTGTCGTCCGCCAACAGCTCGATCGATTCGCTGTCGACCTCGACCTCGACGGGTCTCTCGTCGGCAAACAGCTCGATCGGCTCACTGTCGACCTCGACCTCGACGGGCCTCTCGTCGGCGAACAGCTCGATCACGTCGCTCTCGACCTCGACCT
>NZ_JAAGPG010000937.1:0-1963 GCF_017104665.1 Burkholderia sp. Se-20378
GTGTGGGGCGAGCAGGGGCCCGGCGACGTGCTGCGGGTCTGCCGCTGCGTCGCGCCGCTCGCCGAGCGCGTGCAGCGCGCGGGCGGCCGGCTCATCTGGAAGACGTTCCCGCTGGTGGACACGCTGCTGCAGCGCAGCCGCGGCGCGCAGGCGGACGCGTTCAGTGCGGGCGGCGGCGTCGACCTGCTGCCGGCCTTCGATTACGAAGTGCCGCTGATCGGCCTGCCGCTGATGCTCGGCATGGAGGCGTCGACGCTCACGTCGTCGGTGCCGTACCTGCGGGCCGATCCGTCCGCGCGCGACGCGTGGCGCGCGCGGCTCGCGAGCGACCGCCGGCTGAAGGTAGGGCTCGTGTGGACGGGCAGTGCGGGACACCAGCGCAATCCGTTCCGGCGCGTCGGGCTCGAGCGCTATGCCGCCGCGTTCCGCGGGATCGACGGCGTCGCGTTTTATTCGCTGCAACCGGGCGCGAACGCGGATGTCGAGGCGGCGCGCGCGGCGGGCCTCGCCATCGAGGATTTCACGGCGGAACTGACGAGCTTCGACGATACGGCCGCATTCATCGGCGCGCTGGATCTCGTGATCACCGTCTGCACGTCGGTCGCGCATCTGGCGGGCGCGCTCGGCGCACGCACCTGGGTGCTGCTCGACGTGAATCCGCACTGGCCGTGGCTGCTCGAACGCAACGACAGCCCGTGGTATCCGACCGCGACGCTGTACCGGCAACCGGCGTTCGGCGCGTGGGCGCCGGTGATGGAGGACGTGAGCCGCGACCTGCGGGGCCTGGCCGCGCAGCCGGTGCAATCGGCCTAATCGGCGGAGTCTGCCCGGCAGGCCTGGGCGGCCGGCCGGTTCGCGGCCACGGGCCGCCGCGGCATGTTGCATTTGGCGGCGGCCGCCACGCACTGCGCAGCGGCCGCGCGTTGCGTCATTCCGGCTGGTCGCCGCCGTTCTTCTTGCCGTTGCGCCGGCGCAGCCCGGGGCCGAACGTGAAGCCGAACGCGAGCAGCACGAGCGACACCGCGAGCACGATGTTGTTGCCGCTCGTCACGTAGGGCGTGAAGCCGCTGGTGCCTTCGATCCGCACGTCGAGCGAGCCGATCGTGAACGGTTTCAGTTGCCCGAGCACGCGGCCGTGCGCATCGATCGCGGCCGTCATCCCCGTGTTGGTCGAGCGCAGCATCGGCCGGCCCGTCTCCAGCGAGCGCATCCGCGCGATCTGCAGGTGCTGGTCGAGCGCGATCGTGTCGCCGAACCACGCGAGGTTCGTCACGTTGACGAGTACGCCCGGCGGCTGCGGGTTGTCGCGGATCGTCGCGGCGATTTCCTCGCCGAACAAGTCCTCGTAGCAGATGTCGGCCATCACGGGCTGGTTGTGCACAAGGAACGGCTTCTGCACCGGGGCGCCGCGCGCGAAGTCGCCGAGCGGCATCTTCATCAGGTCGACGAACCACCGGAAGCCCCACGGGATGAATTCACCGAAGGGCACGAGATGGTGCTTGTCGTAGTGATAGATGTCGCGCGAATTCGGCGTCACGCCGTACAGGCTGTTCGTATAGTCGACGTAGTGGCCGTCCTCGGTCACCGATGCGCCGACCGCGCCGAATAGCACGGCCGAGCCCGTCGTGTCGCTGAACTTGCGGATCGCGACGGCGAACGGCTCGGGCAGCTCCTGGATCATCACCGCGATCGCGGTTTCGGGCGTGACGATCAGGTCGGCCGGCTTCTCGATGATCATCTGCGTGTACATCTTGATCGCCGCGTCGATGCCCGCTTCCTCGAACTTGATGTCCTGCTTCACGTTGCCCTGCAGCAGCCGCACGGTGAGCGGCTTGTTCGCGGGCACGGTCCACGTGACCTGCGACAGGCCGAGACCGGCCGCGATCAGCGCGACCGCGATGCCGGCCGGCGCGGCGATGCGTACGCGCGCATTGCCGGCACGGGGTTCGGCAAGCGGCGACGG
>NZ_JAAGPG010000938.1:0-1934 GCF_017104665.1 Burkholderia sp. Se-20378
CCCGTCACGCGTCGGTGACGTCGGGCTCGCTCTCGCCGCTGCGCTGCACGCACCGCACGACCGCCAGCCCCTCGGCCGTCAGCGCGGGCCGGTGCTCGCCCGACGCAGCGTCGTACTGCATCACGATCAGGTGCCGTTCGACCAGCGCGACGACATCCTCGCGGTCGATCTGGAGCTGCTCCGGTGCGCGATGCACCAGTAACAGCGTGGCGAATTCATGGGCGGACAGCATGCTCGTTTCCCGTTGGCGGCTGCGCGAGGTGCGCACCGGCGCATAGAAACTCATGCAGGGATCGTGCCGGCTTGCGCGAGGCATCCTCCGCCGGCGCGACCTGCGTGCGGCGCGATGTGGCACCGGGTGCCGGCCGGCGGCCGGTGCAAAGTTTTCAATGGCGTGTAATACCGAACGCGGGTCGGAGCACAACGCGCCGGGAACCGCAGTCGGGTCAGGATCGCCGCGACCGGGACAGGCCCGCCGGCGCACGGAAATCGCCGCTGTGCAGCACCACGCCGGCGTTGCCGTCGGCCAGCGCTTCCGCGCATGCGGCTTCGATCCGCGCGCGGCCATGCTCGAACGCATCGCGCAGATCGGCCTCCAGCGCAGACTGCGCGCCAAAATGGTCTTCCAGCGCTTCGACCGTGATCGCGCAGGTTTGCAGTTCGCCATCGACGTCGACGACGAAACGCAACTGCAGCTCGGCACCGTCGAACACGGGCGGCTCGTCGACCAGCGTCACGCGGCGGGCGGAATCGGCCGGCATCGTTTCAGGCGCCCCGCGCCGAATAGCGACCGGCCCGCGCACCTTCGGCCGTGAGCACGCGCCGACGTTCGCCGAGTCCGGCCTTCTCGATGAAGCCGCCGACCGCGCCGACGGCTACCTTGCAATGATCCAGTCTGCTGCTCATGAGATCCTCCATCGGCGTGACAGCACACGTCGTGTCAGGCCGTGCCGATCGCGCGGCAAGCCGCATACCGGCAAACCCCTTCGCATGGACGGGCTTGCATGGCCAATCGACGCGGTTACTGCAGACGGCGCGCGGCATCGAGCATCGCATCGGTCAGCTCGATCGTCAGCGTCACGTGTTCGTCGGGCAGACGGTCGAGCAGGTCCTCCACCGTGTCGTGCAGGATCGCGTGCACGCGCGTCCGCGTGCCTTCGTCGAGATCCGCGTAGCGCTCCATCGTGTCGCAATCGAGCACGAGCACGACCGAATGCCCGACGGTCTCGGGCGGCGGGTCGGCCGCCTCCGCCCACGCCGCCTGAAACATGATCCTGCCCGTGGCGACGTCGACATGGACCGTCGTATCGAGATCGTCGGCGTCGTTGTCGATCTCGTCGTTCTCCAGCCAGATCCGGGAATGCGATTGCATGATGTCCTCCTGTGTGATGGCGGGATCGCATGTCCTGCCCGTGTTCTCCAGCAACACCCGTGCCGCCTTCGGCACGGGTTCGTCGCACTGGCGACAGGCGTCGCGCGGCACGCGGTTTGCGCCGCCAACACCGGTATTCCGTCCCCGTGAACCCCCATGGAGCCCACACCATGTCTTCTGCTACCGCTTCCCGCTCGCACGGCAAGCGCCTGACGCGGCACCCGGGCCGCGCCCGCGACATCGACCCGCAACACCGCAAGCGCTGGTCCGCCGGCGTCACGCAAAAAGACCGTGCGCTCGACGTCGAGCCCGGCATCTTCAAATCCGACGATCCGGCCGCGATCGCCGCGTCGCTGAAACATTCGGCCGAACACAGCCGCCGCCGCCACGCGTCGCCGTTCCAGTCGGCGATGTCGATGCTGAACTTCTACGTGAACCGCGCGGGCCGCACCCTGCCGAAAGCGCGCCGCGCGACCCTCGACCGCGCGAAGCGGAAACTGCGCGAAGCGTTCGGCCGCAAGCCCTGACGCGCACGGCCACGCGATCGGCCTGCCGCGACGGC
>NZ_JAAGPG010000939.1:0-1789 GCF_017104665.1 Burkholderia sp. Se-20378
CATCGCGCGTATCGGCCGCGCGACGCGCGAGCCAGGCCGGGAACCACGTCGACGGCGCATCGGGCAGCGCCGACGGTTCGGCGTACGCGGCGCCGATCTCCTGCATCAGCAACCGCACGCTGTCCACGTCGGCCGCGAGCAGGTCGACGCTCAGCCAGACGCGATCCTCGCCGTCGGGCATCTGCACGAGCCCCATCAAGAAGACCTGCGCGTGCTCGACGTCGAGACATTCGTGCGACCGGAACGCGCGCAGCGACGCCCATTCGGTTTCCGCATCGGCGGCCGTCCTGTCGCGCCAGTCCGCATGCGCGAACACCGGCGCGTCCGGCGCCGCGACGATCTGCTGGCGGCCACCGGTGAAGCACGCACGCAGCATCGGATGGCGCTCGCGCACACGCCGGCACGCCGCATCGAGGCGAGCGGGATCGATCGCGCGGCACCGAAACTCGAGGAACGCGTGACAGCTCACGTTGCCGAGCACTTCGCCGTCGCCGCGGCCGAGCCAGTACGCCTGCTGCACCGCCGACAGATCGAATGGCGCGTGCACGTCGACGTCGACCACCTCGTCAGCCTCGACGTCAGGCGCCGCGGGGGCGACGCGTGGCGCATTCGCGAGCAGCTCGGCCCACGCGCCGAGCGTCGGCGTGCGCGCGAGCGCATCGAACGTCAGCGCGTAGCCGAGGCGGTTCACGCGCGTCTGCAGATACATCAACCGGATCGAATCGAGGCCGCAGCTCAGCAGGTCCTCGTCATCGTCGAGCGATGCGATTTCGTCGACGGGCTCGTCGAGCAGCTCGGCGATCATCACGACGAGCTGCGAGCGAAAGGCTATGGGAGAAAAACTGAAAGGATCGGAATGATCGATACGGAAATCGACAGCGGTCTGGCTCATGGGCACGCCTTGTATGGGTCGTTCGATGGCGGATCCGCGCGGCGGCGGCCACCCGTGAATGAGAATCTATCTCATTCACACCCATGAGCCTGATCGATTGCTTTAGGCTGCCGGTCAGTTGTTTTAGATTGCCGCGCTCTCCATCTCGATGTCGTCGATCGCGTTCGACGACGCACGAATATCGCTCGGCGAAATGCCGTAACGCTTGCGGAATGCGATCGAGAAATGCGCGGGGCTGTAGCCGACCCGGTACGCGACGGTCGACACGTTCGCGTCCTCCGCGCACAGCATCGCGTGCGCAGTCCGCAACCGGTATTCCTGCAGGTACGCATACACGCTCGTGCCGAACACCTTGCGGAAACCGGCCGTCAGCTTGCGCGAATTCATCCCCACCCGGCCCGCGAGCGCATCGAGCGTGGGCGGCTGCTGCAGCTCGCGCGTCAGGATGTCGCTCGCCGCGTACACGCGCTCGACGTCCGACGACGTGACGCGCACGTCGGCCGGCGCGAACTGCCGCTGCGTCGCCAGCAGCTGCGCACTCAGCGCGGTCAGCTCGAACGCCTTGGCCTTCAGGTAGTACTCGCGCACCGCGCCCTCGAACGGGCACGTCGCGATCTGCACCGCGAGCGCCTGCAGCGCCTTCGACGCCGGGCAACTGACGATGCGCGGATCGCCGCCCGTCGGCGCAAGCATCTTCTCCGGCAACAGGCTCAGGTTGCGGTCGAGCGCATCGAGGCCGAGCTGCACGATCGTGTAGCGCAGCGGCGTGTCGCGGTCGTAGATCTGGTGCGTCGTGAATTCACCGTCGTTGGCGATCACGCACAGGCCCGGCCCCTTGATGCACTGCTCGGGCTGGCCCGGAACGCGACAACGCAACTGCCCGCTCTGCACGAGGCC
>NZ_JAAGPG010000940.1:0-247 GCF_017104665.1 Burkholderia sp. Se-20378
GCCGCCCGATCATTAAAAAAAAAAAACAAAAAACCCCCCCCCCCCCCCCCCCACCCACACCAATACCATCCCATCACGCGTCTATACTCACCCTGATTCCTCCACTACTCGCCACTACCCAATCGCCTCTCACTTTTGTGCACGCCCACATCTAGTCCACCGTCTGCCATGCACTACGCGCATACACACACCAGTCCACACACTCTCCCGCCCTGCCGCCCCATCCATCACCATTTCATCAACTCCA
>NZ_JAAGPG010000941.1:0-1903 GCF_017104665.1 Burkholderia sp. Se-20378
TCAGGCTGGCGGCGTTCAGCACGCCGTCGCGGTGCGCGCGCTCGACCGCCGCGTTGACGCGCGGGTGCAGCCCGAAGTCGTCCGCGGTGAAGATCAGCGCACGCGCCGCCGGCTGCGTCGCCACGAATCAGGCCTCGTGTGCGCGCAGGAAGCGGAAGAACTCGACGCCTTCGCGCAGACGGCGCTTCATCATGTCCCAGCTCGTCAGCATTTCGCGGACGATCTCCCAGATCTTCGACGGGCGGAAGTAGAACTGGCGATAGAACTGCTCGAGATGGTGATAGATCTCGTCGCGCGACAGGTGCGCATAGCCGATCGCCGCGAGCTGCACGCCTTCCTTGCTCACCAGGTTGATGGTCTTGTTCTCTTCCATCCAGCCGTTTTCCACGGCCTGCTTGTAGAGCGTCGTGCCCGGATACGGCGCGGCGAGCGACACCTGGATCGTGTGCGGATTGATTTCCTTCGCGTACTCGATCGTCTTCTTGATGGTCTCCTGCGTCTCGCCCGGCAGGCCGAGGATGAAGGTGCCGTGGATCTTGATGCCGAGCTTCTTGCAGTCCGCGCTGAAGCGGCGCGCGAAATCGGTGCGCACGCCCTTCTTGATGTTCACGAGGATCTGGTCGTCGCCGGATTCGAAGCCGACCAGCAGCAGGCGCAGGCCGTTTTCCTTCATGACCTTGAGCGTCTTGTACGGCACGTTCGCCTTCGCATTGCACGACCACGTCATGCCGAGCTTGCCCAGGCCGATGGCGATCGCTTCAGCGCGCGGCAGGTCGTCGGTGAAGGTGTCGTCGTCGAACATCAGCTCCTTCACTTCCGGCATGTTGTCGCGGATCCACTTCGCTTCCGCGATCACGTTCTCGACCGAGCGCGTGCGGTAGCGATGGCCGCTGACCGTCTGCGGCCACAGGCAGAAGGTGCAGCGCGACTTGCAGCCGCGGCCCGTGTAGATCGATACGTACGGATAGTTGAGGTAGCCGATGAAGTAGTTGTCGATCTTCAGGTCGCGCTTGTAGACGGGCGCGACGAACGGCAGTTCGTCCATGTTCTCGAGGATCGGACGCGCTTCGTTGTGCTCGATCGAGCCGTCCTTCGCGCGCCAGCTCAAGCCCTTGATCTCCGGGAACGGCTTGCCTTCGGCGATTTCCTTGCAGGTGTAGTCGAATTCCTCGCGGCACACGAAGTCGATTGCCTCGCTCGCCGTGAGCGAGTTGTGCGGATCGACCATCACCTTCGCGCCGACCATGCCGACCAGCATCGACGGCTTCATCTTCTTCAGGTCCTGCGCGAACATCGCGTCGGTCGGGAACGACGGCGTGCTCGTGTGGATGATCACGAGGTCGTAGTCGTTCGCGATCTTCAGCGTCTCTTCGACCGACAGGCCGTCGGCCGGTGCGTCGACGACACGGCTGCCCGGCACGAGCGCGGCCGGCTGCGCGAGCCACGTCGGATACCAGAAGGAACGGATTTCGCGCTTCGCCTGATAGCGCGAGCCGGCTCCGCCGTCGAAGCCGTCATACGAAGGGGCCTGCAAGAACAGCGTTTTCATGAATGCTCCGGTAGCCTGCATAGTTCGATTCGTTACAACGATTCAGTCAAAAAACCGCGGGCCGCCCTGCCGGCGCCCGCCTCTTTGTCATGTCGCGCCACGCGGCCTCGCCGTGCAACGCGTCTCGGCCCTCGGGCCGGGTTCGGTCGGAACGGCCCTAGCGGCCGTCCACTGCTTCCACTGCCGCCGTCGCGCGTTCACCGCCGACGACCGTCATCCTCGCGCCGCGCCACACGACGTGCGTGCCGAACACTGCGGCGAGCCACTCGAGCGCGAGCAGCGTGTCGCGCACCGCGACGAGCGGCAAGTCTCGCCAGAACGCGCGCCAGCCGTCCTCGCCGCGGGCGTGCAGCA
>NZ_JAAGPG010000942.1:0-2085 GCF_017104665.1 Burkholderia sp. Se-20378
CGCGCAGCGTTTCCGGAAAGCCGCCGACGAGCACGCCGATCGCATGGGCGAGCCGCGCGACGTCCTGGTGCAGCGGCGGCAACGTCGCCTGCGCGAGCTGCAGCTCGGCACGCGCCTGCGCAACCGCGAACGACGTGCCGAGGCCGCGCCGGTTCGATTGCTCGGTCAGCCGCCGCGTGGCGTCGAGGCTCGCGACGTTGTCCGTCGCGATCCGCAGCCGCTCCTGGGTCGCGCGCAGTTCCGCGTAATCCGACGCGAGCTCGGCCAGCAGGCTCACGAGGATCGCGTGGCGATCGTCGTCGAGCGCATCGAGCTGCGCATCGGCCGATTCGACCGCGCGTCGCGTGCCGCCGAACAGGTCGAGTTCCCACGACGCATCGAAGCCGAGCCGGTAGGTGCGCGACTGGCCGATGCCGGGCGGCCATTCGAGCGCCCGCGATGAACGGATTGCATCGGCGTTCCCGCCGGCTGTCACGGTCGGGCCGAGGCGGCTCGCGATCTGGTCGCGTTCGGCGCGCGCCTGCAGCAGCCGCTGGCGCGCGATCGCGAGATCCTGGTTGTGCGCGATCGCCTGGTCGACCAGCGCATCGAGCTGCGCGTCGCCGAACGTGCGCCACCAGTTCTGCAACTGCACGGGATCGGTGGTCACCGTGTCGCGCGGCGCGCTCCAGCCGGGCGGATGCGCGGGCTGCGGCGCCACGTAATCGGGGCCCACCGTCGTACAAGCGGCCAGCGCGCACGTGCAGGCCGCGATGAGGGCGCGCGCGTAGCGTGGCGTGCGCAGCGGAGGGAGCGGACATCGCATCGTCACCATCTTCACATCCACGCGTGCAGCCACGACGCTAGCCGGCCGCGCGGCGTGCGCTCGTGTCCATGTTCGCCGACTTCGACGCTGCACGTCATGCCTGCCGCCAGCAGCACGCCGGCCGGCACGCGGTCGATTTCGATGCGCACCGGAATGCGCTGCGCGAGCCGCACCCAGCTGAAGGTCGGATTGACGGCCGGCAGGCCGAGTTCGTCGAGCGTGCCGTTCTCGTCCGCGATGCCGCGGCCGATGCTCGTCACATGCCCGCTCAGCAGCGGATCGAAGCCCATCAGCCGGATCGTTGCGGGCGCACCCGTCGCGATGCGGCGCAGCTTGGTTTCCTCGAAATAGCCGGTGATCCAGAAGCTGTGCGCGTCGAGCACCGAGATCCCGGGCTTGCCTTCGACCGCGTAGTCGCCGTGACGCAGGCGCAGCTGCGTCACGTAGCCGTCGACCGGCGAGCGCAGCGTCGTGCGTTCGAGGTCGAGCTTTGCGACGTCGAGCGCGGCCAGCGCCTTGCGATGCTCGGCCTGCGCGATCGACACGGCGCGGCTCGAACGCTGGATGTCCTCGCGCGGCACGAGATCGTCGAGGCCGGTGCGCCGCTGCGCTTCGTCGCGCTTCTGGCGCATCGACTCGGCGGTCGCGGCGACCTGCGCTTCCGCCTGTTCCACCGCCAGCGCGAAGCGCTGCGGATCGATCCGGTACAGCACGTCGCCTTTCGCGACGCGCTGGTTGTCGACCACCGCGACTTCGACGACGGTGCCCGACACTTCGGGTGCGATCCGCACGACGTGCGCGCTGACGCGCGCGTCGCGCGTCCACGGCGCGAGGACGTACGCATGCCAGAGTGCGGCGACCAGCACGATCGCGACGGCCACCGTGGCGAGCGTCAGCAGGGAGCGGGTGAGGGGTTTGAGCGACATGACGCGATACGTTCCGACAGGAGGCTAGAAGTAGAGGATCAGCGTGGCGACCAGCACGAGCGAAATCGCGAACTCGAACAGCGCCGGATGCCACACGCGGCGCAACACGCCGAGCCGCGCGAGCAGCGCGCGCACGGCCATGTAGATCGGCACCGTTGCGCACGCATAGACGAAAAACGGCGGCAGGTAGATGCCGGCCAACGGGAATTCACTGAGCATCGCGGGCGCGCTCCGGAACGGCGGTGAAATAGGCGGCGTACGTATGCAGTAGCACATGGACGTCGGCGAACGCGGCCATCCGCCACTTCAGTTCGGTATTGCCAGGCTGGGCGGCGGCGATGCCGGCGAGGGCGT
>NZ_JAAGPG010000094.1:0-22157 GCF_017104665.1 Burkholderia sp. Se-20378
CCGCTCGCCGACGAGGCCCGCGACGCGGTGCGCGAGGACACGCCGCGCGGGCGGCTGCGGCTCGGCACGATGGAGAGCACGGCCGCGAGCCGCCTGCCGACCGTGCTCGCGCGCTATCACCACGCGTGGCCCGACGTGTCGCTCGAGCTGCTCACAGGCACGACGGGCTGGCTGATCGACCGCGTGCGCGACTTCGAGATCGACGCCGCGCTGTTCGCGCGCCCGCCCGCGCCGGACACGCTGCCCGACACGTTCGAGACGGTGCCGATCTTCCGCGAAAACCTGGTGCTGCTCACGCCACGCGGCCATCCGCCGGTGCGCACGCCGCGCGACGTGATCCTGCCGACGCTGATCGCATTCGAGCGCGGTTGCACGTATCGCAAGTACGTCGAACAGTGGTATGCGGCGCACGGCGTCAAGCCGGCGCGCGTGCTCGAACTCGGGTCGTATCACGCGATCGTCGCGTGCGTCGCGGCGGGCGCCGGCATCGCGGTCGCACCGCGTTCGGTGCTCGACCTGCAGCCCGAGACCGGCAACATCACCGCGCACGTGATCCCCGAACTGGAAGGCATCGATACGCTGCTCGCGTGGCGACAGGGCTATGCGTCGGCGGCCTTGGCTGCGTTGCGCGATGCATTGAGCGAGGCGGCCGGGCGTCAGCCGGACGGTGCGGCGCAGCCGCCGGTCACCGTGACGGCCTGAATCGTCGGGCGGCCCGCGCACGTCGTTCCGGCCGACCAACAAAAAGACCCGACCGGCGCATGCCGATCGGGTCTTTTTCATTTCACGCGATGCCGCAACGAGACGGCATCACATCGGTCGGGACGATCAGAGCCGCTCTTCGACCCAGCCCTTCACGCCCGCCAGCGCGCCCGGCAGGTTCGCCGGCTCGGTGCCGCCTGCCTGCGCCATGTCCGGACGACCACCGCCCTTGCCGCCGACCTGCTGCGCGACGAAGTTCACGAGCTCGCCGGCCTTGACCTTCTTGCTTGCGTCGGGCGTAACGCCCGCGATCAGGCTGACCTTGCCGCCTTCGACGGCTGCCAGTACGATCGCCGCGCTCTTCAGCTTGTCCTTCAGCTTGTCGACCGTTTCGCGCAGCGTCTTCGCGTCGGCGCCGTCGAGCGTCGCGGCCAGCACGAACACGCCGCCGATTTCGACGGCCTGCTGCGCGAGCTCGTCGCCCTGGCTCGATGCGAGCTTCGACTTCAACGCGCCCAGTTCCTTCTCGAGCGACTTCACCTGGTCCTGCACCTGCGCGATACGCTGCGTGAGCTCCGACGGCTGCGCCTTCAGCGCGGCCGCGGCTTCGTTCACGCGGGCGTCGAGTTCCTGCACGTAGCGCACCGCGTTGTCGCCGGTGATCGCCTCGACACGGCGGATGCCGGCCGCGACGCCGCCTTCGACGACGATCTTGAAGAAGCCGATGTCGCCGCTGCGGCTCACGTGCGTGCCGCCGCACAGTTCGCGCGAGAAGCCGAGGTCGAGCACACGCACTTCATCGCCGTACTTCTCGCCGAACAGCGCCATCGCGCCGCCCTTCACCGCTTCGTCGTACGGCATCACGCGCACGATGCCCGGCGCGTTCGCGAGGATTTCGTTGTTGACGATCTGCTCGACGCGACGGATTTCGTCGTCGGTCATCGGTGCGTTGTGCGCGAAGTCGAAACGGGTCTTTTCCGCGTCGACCAGCGAACCCTTCTGCTGCACGTGCGCGCCGAGCACTTCGCGCAGCGCCTTGTGCATCAGGTGGGTGGCCGAGTGGTTGCGCTGCGTGCGGGCGCGGCGATGCGCGTCGATTTCCGCGCGCAGCACGTCGCCGACCTTCAGCGTGCCCTGCTCCAGCGTGCCGTGGTGGCCGATCACGTCGGCCTGCACCTTCAGCGTATCGGCCACCGCGAAGCGCGTCGCGGCGTTCGCGAGCACGCCCTGGTCGCCGACCTGGCCGCCCGATTCCGCGTAGAACGGCGTGTGGTCGAGCACGACGACCGCGTCCTGGCCGGTCTTCACTTCGTTGACCGACGAACCGTCGACGTACAGCGCGACGATCTTCGCATCGTCGAACGCGATTTCCTCATAGCCGTGGAACGTGGTCTTCGCGCCCGTGTATTCGAGGCCTTGCGCGGCCTTGAACTTGCCGGCCGCGCGCGCCTGCTCGCGCTGGCGCGCCATCGCGTCGTCGAATGCCGGCTCGTCGACCGTCATCCCGCGCTCGCGGCACACGTCGGCCGTGAGGTCGAGCGGGAAGCCGTAGGTGTCGTGCAGCTTGAACGCGAGCTCGCCGTCGAGCACCTTGCCGCCCTTCGCTTCGACGTCGGCCAGCGCGCCTTCGAGGATCGACATGCCGTGCTCGATCGTCTCGAAGAAGCGCTCTTCTTCCTGGCGCAGCACGTCGGTCACGCGCTGTTCGGCTTCCTTCAGCTCCGGATACGCGACGCCCATTTCGGCGACGAGGTCGGCCACCAGCTTGTGGAAGAACGAGCCCTTGCGGCCGAGCTTGTAGCCGTGGCGGATCGCGCGGCGCACGATCCGGCGCAGCACGTAGCCGCGGCCTTCGTTGCCGGGGATCACGCCGTCGACGATCAGGAACGAGCACGCGCGGATGTGATCGGCGATCACCTTCAGCGAGTTGTTCGTGAGGTCGCTGATTTCGGTCACGCGCGCGGCGGCCTTGATCAGGTTCTGGAACAGGTCGATCTCGTAGTTGCTGTGCACGTGCTGCAGCACCGCGGCGAGACGCTCGAGGCCCATGCCGGTGTCAACCGACTGCTTCGGCAGGCGCGTCATGTTGCCCTGCGCGTCACGGTTGAACTGCATGAACACGAGGTTCCAGATCTCGATGTAGCGGTCGCCGTCTTCCTCAGGCGACCCCGGCGGGCCGCCCCACACGTCCGGGCCGTGGTCGTAGAAGATTTCGGTACACGGGCCGCACGGGCCGGTGTCGCCCATCGTCCAGAAGTTGTCCGACGCGTAGCGCGCGCCCTTGTTGTCGCCGATGCGGATGATGCGCTCGGTCGGCACGCCGACTTCCTTCGCCCAGATGTCGTAGGCCTCGTCGTCTTCCTGGTAGACCGTGACCCACAGCTTGTCCTTCGGCAGCTGGTAGACCGTGGTCAGCAGCTCCCACGCGAACTTGATCGCGTCGTGCTTGAAGTAGTCGCCGAACGAGAAGTTGCCGAGCATCTCGAAGAACGTGTGGTGGCGCGCCGTGTAGCCGACGTTCTCGAGGTCGTTGTGCTTGCCGCCCGCGCGCACGCTGCGCTGCGCCGTCGTGGCGCGCGAGTACGGACGCGGGTCCGTACCGAGGAACACGTCCTTGAACTGGACCATGCCCGAGTTCGTGAACATCAGCGTGGGGTCGTTACCGGGCACGAGGCTCGACGAGCGGACGATCGTGTGGCCCTTCGATTCGAAGAATTTGAGGAATTTCTCGCGGATTTCGGCAGCTTTCATGGCGTGCGGGGACAGTCTGGCAAAGACGGCTTCAAACGCCGGCGCCCTTGTCGGGGCGCGCGGCGGCATGGATTCGGAAACGATCGATTATACGGGATCGGGGCCGGCTTCCGGGCAAAGCGCCGGAAAGCGGCTCGGCCATCCGGCCGTGCCGGGTGGAGCCTGTTTCCGCTAATAACGGGCTTGCGAACGTGCCTTTCCGCCCGCAGTGCAAGGAGAGAGGAGGCGCAATAGCCGTAGCTATTGCAACGACGAACGACGCCGCAATGCGGGCGGAAAGGCACGTTCCCCTGTTTTTGAAATAACTCATTCGCCGGGCTGGCCCCCAGAAGGGCCGATCGCTGCGTCATACTCCTTGCGAATACGTCGAGTATTCGCGGCGTCGCATTCCTTGCGCTCGGCCCTTCTGGGGGCCAGCGCAAGCCCGTTATTAGCGGAAACAGGCTCCAGGCCACCCGCCGGGCCGATTCGCCTTAAGATGCTCGGCATGCCAACCGGCCTTGCCCGACAAGGCCAGCCATGAAAGGAGACGATTCGACGATGGGTGCCCTGAGCCATATCCGCGTGCTGGACCTCACCCGCGTCCTCGCGGGCCCGTGGTGCGCGCAGACGCTTGCCGATTTCGGCGCGGACGTGATCAAGGTCGAGCGCCCGGGCGCCGGCGACGACACGCGCCACTGGGGGCCGCCGTACCTGAAGGACGCGGACGGCGCCGATACCGCCGAGGCCGCGTACTACCTCGCGGCGAACCGCAACAAGCGCTCGGTGACGGTCGACATCGCGACGCCCGAAGGCCAGCAGATCGTGCGCGAGCTTGCCGCGCAAAGCGACGTCGTGCTCGAGAACTACAAGGTCGGCCAGTTGAAGAAATACGGGCTCGATTACGATTCGCTGCGCGCGGTGAAGCCCGATCTCGTCTACTGCTCGGTCACCGGCTTCGGCCAGACGGGCCCGTATGCGCACCGCGCGGGCTACGACTTCATCATCCAGGGCATCGGCGGCTTCATGAGCATCACCGGCGAGCGCGACGGCGAGCCGGGCGGCGGCCCGCAGAAGGCCGGCGTCGCGATCGCCGACCTCGCGACCGGCCTCTACTCGACGATCGCGGTGCTCGCCGCGCTCGCGCACCGCGACCGGACCGGCGAAGGCCAGTACATCGACATGGCGCTGCTCGACGTGCAGGTCGCGCTGCTCGCGAACATGAACACCAACTTCCTCGCGAGCGGCAAGCCGCCGGTGCGCTGGGGCAATGCGCATCCGAACATCGTGCCGTACCAGACGTTCCAGACGCGCGACGGGTGGATCATCGTCGCGGTCGGCAACGACGGCCAGTTCCGCAAGTTCGTCGAGGCCGGCGGCCAGCCCGGGCTGGCGGACGACGAGCGTTTCGCGACGAATCCGTCGCGCGTGCGCCACCGCGACACGCTGGTGCCGATCCTCGCGGAAATGGTGAAGGCGCGCGACAAGGCCGACTGGATCGGCGCGCTCGAAGCCGCCGGCGTGCCGTGCGGCCCGATCAACGATCTCGACGAGGTGTTCGACAACGAGCAGGTCGTCGCGCGCGGGATGCAGGTGTCGCTGCCGCACCCGTGCGGCGCGGACGCGAAGCTCGTGCGCAACCCGATCCGGATGAGCGCGACGCCGCCCGAAGCACGCACGGCCCCGCCGCTGCTCGGTGCGCAGACCGACGACGTGCTGCGCGACATGCTCGGCTACGACGACGCGAAGATCGCCACGCTGCGGGCGAAACAGGCGATCTGAACGCGGTGGTCGGTGCGGGTGCGGACGGGCGCGTGGCAGCAGCCACCGCCCCGCATGGTCAATCGCGGTGAGCGAGCGCGTCGAGCCAGCCGCGTGCATCAGGCCAGTCGCCGAGCCCGCTGTCCGCGTTGATGTGGCCACGCGGGCCGATATCGTGGAATGCGCTGCCCCATGCGTTCGCGCAGGTGCGGGCGAATGCGAGCGAGCCATACGGATCGTCGCTGCTCGCAACGACGCAGGTCGGAAACGGCAGCCGTTCGGCCGGCACGGGCCCGAAGCCATGCGCGTCGGCCGGAAACGCGGGACCGTCGGGATCGGGCAGCGCGACCAGTAGCGCGCCGCGCACTTTCGCGAGCGCGGCCGGACGCGCATAGCGCGTCGCCCACCACGCGGTGGTCAGCGTGCCGAGGCTGTGACCGGCAAGCAGCACCGGCCCGCGCGCCGCTTCGACCGCGCGATCGAGCGCGAGACACCAGCCGTTGCGGAACGCCCGGTCCCAGTCGGGCATCGCGACGCGCGAGAAACGTGCATCGGCACGCTCCCAGCGGCTCTGCCAGTGAAGCGGGCCCGAATTGGCGTAGCCCGGCAGGACGAGAACGGGGAATGAGCTCATGGAAAGTGCGTCGACGAGTGAATTCGTTTTGTAGCGTCGACGCAGTGTCGCACACCCGTTCCTCCCTGATGCTGCCTGTCTGATACCGGAAGGATGTGCGTGGGGTCGGGACGCGTTGAGCATCGCGTCGCGACCGGACGACAAGCCGCGTTGCAGGCGGCTCGCGTCATGTCATCGGTCAGCGCACGTTCGCGCCGACGATACCGCCCGCCGCTGCGCCGGCGACCGTGCCGAGCGGGCCGCCCGTCCCCAGGTAGCCGAGCGCGCCGCCGGCGGCCGCGCCGATACCGGCATTGCGCTGCGTATGCGTCATGGCGCACGCGCCGAGTTGCGACAGGGCCGCGACGATCACGGCGGTACGAACGATAAACGTGGTCTTCTTCATCATGATTTTTAGTTTCCTCCCGCCGCGCGGCAACCCGAACGGCGGCATTGAATCGGTGAAGCCATCATAGGCAACGCCAAACGGCCCGGGCAATCCGATTTACGTCGTGTTACAGCCGACACAATATCGAGATAATCGGTCGAAACCCGCCCCCGCCATGCCGCAAGCCGCGCGGGACGGACCCCGGTCAGGTAGAATCACGGGATTAAACCGGCGCGACGCGCGCGCCGACACAACCTGACGCCATCCGCATGAGCACCGAACGCAACGACGCCCCCGCGGCTTCCAATTTCATCCGCAACATCATCGACGACGACAACCGCACCGGCAAATGGGGCGGCCGCGTCGAGACGCGCTTTCCGCCCGAGCCGAACGGCTATCTGCACATCGGGCACGCCAAGAGCATCTGCCTGAACTTCAGCGTCGCGCGTGACTACGGTGGCGTGTGCCACCTGCGCTTCGACGATACGAACCCGGAAAAGGAAAGCGTCGAGTACGTCGACTCGATCGTCGACGCGGTGCGCTGGCTCGGCTTCGACTGGCGCAAGGACGCGGTCGATCACCAGTACTTCGCGAGCGACTACTACGACAAGCTGTACGAGTTCGCCGAGCTGCTGATCCAGCGCGGCAAGGCGTATGTCGACAGCCAGAGCGCCGATGAAATGCGCGCGAACCGCGGCTCGCTGACGGAAGGCGGCAAGCCGTCGCCGTTCCGCGAACGCACGCCGGAAGAAAACCTCGACCTGTTCCGCCGCATGAAGGCCGGCGAATTCAAGGAAGGCGAGCACGTGCTGCGCGCGAAGATCGACATGGCTTCGCCGAACATGAACATGCGCGACCCGGTGATCTACCGGATCCGCTACGCGCACCACTACCGCACCGGCGACGCATGGTGCGTGTATCCGATGTACGACTACACGCACTGCATCTCGGATGCGCTCGAAGGCATCACGCATTCGCTGTGCACGCTCGAATTCGAGGATCACCGCCCGCTGTACGACTGGGTGCTGAACGAACTCGCGGAAGCCGGCATGTTCACGCGCCCGCTGCCGCAACAGATCGAATTCTCGCGACTGAACCTCACGTACGCGATCACCAGCAAGCGCAAGCTGCTGCAGCTCGTCACCGAAGGCCACGTCGACGGCTGGGACGACCCGCGGATGCCGACGATCGTCGGCGTGCGCCGCCGCGGCTTCACGCCGGAGAGCATCCACCTGTTCTGCGAACGGATCGGCGTGACGAAGATCGACTCGTGGATCGACATGAGCATCTTCGAAGGCGCGCTGCGCGACGACCTCGACGACAAGGCCGCGCGCACGGTCGCCGTGCTCGATCCGCTGAAGCTCGTGATCGACAACTATCCGGAAGACCTCGAGGAAGCGTGCACGGCGCCCGTGCACCCGCACCACCCGGATCGCGGCGTGCGTACGTTCCCGATCTCGCGCGAGCTGTGGATCGAGCGCGAGGACTTCGTCGAGAACCCGCCGAAGGGCTATTTCCGCCTGTTCCCGGGCAACAAGGTGCGCCTGCGCTACGGCTACGTGATCGAGTGCACGGGCTTCGACAAGGACGCCGACGGCAACGTGACGGCCGTGCACTGCAACTACTTCCCGGACAGCAAGTCGGGCACCGAAGGCGCGAACACGTACAAGGTCAAGGGCAACATCCACTGGGTCAGCGCGAAGCATGCGCAGCCGGCCGAAGTGCGGATCTACGACCGCCTGTTCAAGGAGCCGCATCCGGACGCGGGCGGCGCGAACTTCCTCGAGGCGCTGAACCCCGATTCGAAGAAGATCGTGCAGGCGTACGTCGAGCCGGGCAACGGCGACATCGCGCCGGAAACGCGCCTGCAGTTCGAGCGTCACGGCTACTTCGTGGCGGATCGTGTCGATTCGAAGCCGGGCAAGCCGGTGTTCAACCGGATCGTCGGGCTGCGTGACAGCTGGGGCAAGCCGGCGTAACGGCACGCTCCGCGCGCGGTGCGCGGCTTCGCAAGCCGCCGTCGCGCGACCATAAAAAAACCGGCTCCAGGGCCGGTTTTTTTATTGCGTGCTTCGAATCGAAGCCAGGCACATGGCAACGAAAGCCGTCGCGCTCGTCACCCACCCATCAATCGCCGATGCAAATCCACCAGCGACAGCTTCGTGCGAAACAGTCGCGCGAGGCTACGGCTGGCAAACGCATCGATGTCGCCGGGCAGGGTCCAGCGATACGCATCCATCTCCGGAATCATCGAGCCGTCGCGACGGCTTGGAAACAGCGACGTGCACGTGCACTGCGCGGGATCGATCTCGCCTTCGGCCACCTGCACCGCGAACAGGTGCAGATCCTTGTCGTGCCGGTAAGCAAAGCGGCCGAGATCGAGCAACCGGGCCGGCGCGAACACGATGCCGGTTTCCTCGAGCAGTTCACGCAGCGCCGCGTCGGCCGGCGTCTCGCCCGGCTCGCCCTGCCCTTTCGGGATGTCCCAGTGCGTGGTATCCGTCGCATGCGCGAGGAACACGCGGCCGGCGGCATCGAGGATCACGACGCCGCACGACACCGTGCGCGGCGCGGCGCCCCGCTTCATCACGCGCGTGCTCAGCGCTTCTGCAACTGCCACTTGCCCGCGTCGGTCTTGCAATAGACGGGCTTGAGCGTCATCGTCTGGCCCTTCGCGGTGATTTCGGTGGCGATTTCACGGCAGGTCTTGCCGTCCGCCTCGGTCGTGGTCGGCGTGAGCTTCGCATCGATCTGCGTGCCGCGACCGCTGCTCTGCCACGTCGTGGTCTCGCCGTCCTTGCCTTCGTCGCGCACTTGCACGACCGCCTTGGAAAGCGACGCGCGGTCAGTCTTGCTGAAGTAGCTGAGCGGCGTGTCGTTCAGGAAGTTCAGGTTGTTCTGCGCATGGGCGGGCAGCATCGCGGCTGCGCACGCGGCGCCGGCCAGCACGCGCGTGACGACGGAAAGGGATGCACGCATCGACATGTTGTTCTCCTTGGATGTTCGATCGAACGGCGCGGTGCATGCCGGCGAACCGGGGGCCGGCCATCCGGCACGCACACTGCGCCTGCCAGCGAGCGAGGATAGCATGCGTGCCGTCGGCGCCGCCTTCTAGTGGCCGGCCGGCGCGGCCGTTTGCTGATATCCGTCAGTCAGCGTACCCAGGAACGCGATCACGTCCTTGATCTCGGCCGCGTTCAGCGCGGGCTGCTCGCCGCGCTTGCGATCGAACGGCGCCTCACGGTTGATGTTCGGCCAGTAGCGCTTGGGCAGGTCGTCATAGATCTGCACCTTGCCGTGCACGACCGGATAGAACTTCTCCGGATGGATGTCGCGCTCGACGTAGAAGCGCATCACGTCCTCGAGCGTGTGATACACGCCGTTGTGGAAGAACGTCTTGCGCAGCGTGACGTTGCGCAGCGACGGCGTGCGGAACAGCCCGCAGAATTCGTCGCGGCCCTTCAGGTCGGTACGCTCGGGGCCGCACGCGCCGAGATCGTAAAAGCGCGGGTCGCGATTGACGGGCAGCGCGCGATTGCGCGGCACGGCGATCGCGATCAGCCCGAAATCGCTGAACTGCGGCGGCGTGCCGTCGAGCGCGCGCTGGCTGATGTGGCAGCTCGCGCAATTGCCCTTCTTCTCGTCGTTGAACAACTGCAGACCGCGCAATTCGGCGGGCGTGAGCTGTGCATGGCCGGCGAGATACGCGTCGTACTTGCTCGTGTACGGCGAGAACAGTTCGGGCGTCTGCTCGAACGTCTCGAGCGCGCGCAGCACGGCCTTGAACGTGGCCGCGTCGTCGTCGAGCACCTTCACGCCGAACACCGCGCGGAACTCGTCCGCATACGGCGCAGCCTTCACGGCCTGCGCCACCTTCGCGGGCGAGCTGTTCATCTCGAACGGCGACGTGAGCGGAATGCGCGCCTGCTCGGCGCCCGTGTCGACACGGCCGTCCCACGTGAGGCCGCCGGTCGGGCCCGCATCGACGCTCTCGTCGCCTTCGTCGTCGGAATCGTGGAAGTGCTCGGTGAACTGCGGCACGCCCTGCAGGTACTTCAGCGACGGCACCGCGCGAAAGCCCGGGCGCTTCATGTCGTCGCCGCCGAACTGCACGGCCAGCGCATTGGGCGGGCCGAATGCGTGATCGGGGCTGTGACACGACGCGCACGCGAGCTTGCCGGAACCTGACAGCGTAGGGTCGAAGAAAAGTTGCTTGCCGAGCGCCGTCATCCGGCGCACTCCTTCGTAAACTTGTGCCCGCGTCTGCGGCTGGTTCGTCTCGACCACCGCACCGCTGGCGGCAACCGTTGCGGACGCAACCACGTTCGCGGCGCCCGGTGCACTCGCCGCGCTCGCGGCCGGTACGGACGGCGCACCCGCTCCCGGCTGTCCGTCACAGCCGGCAAGGGTTGCAAGCGAGGTGGCCAGCGCGAATGCGCCGGTCAGGTGCAGCCACGAACGCGCGAACGCGCCGGCTGTCGGTTGGCGAGGCTTCATCGATTCGTCGGAAAGTGGGTTCAGGAGCGGCCGGAGTTTATGTCAGCCGCATGACCGTTACATGACGGCCAATCGACAGGTAATCGAAAGGACGCCTACACCCGGCTGTCAAATCGCACCCTCAAAATGCTTACAGCCGGACAAGCCACGGTTACCCTCGCGAACCGGCGGTACACGAATGCTCCGGTTCCCCACGCGACAAGAGAGAGATAGAGAGTACAACGGATGAAAAACCACGCCTGGATTCGCTTTACACCGATCGCCGTTGCCGCGGCCGCGGCCCTCACCGCCTGCGGCGGCGACGACGTGCAGCAGCAAGGCCTGTCGACGGTGAAGAACGTCGTCGTGATCTACGCGGAAAACCGCAGCTTCGACAACCTGTACGGCAATTTCCCGGGCGCGAACGGCCTGCAGAATGTGACTGCAGCAAGCGCGCAGCAGAAGGACCGCAACGGCCAGCCGCTCGCGACGCTGCCGAAGGTCTGGGGTGGCCTGACCGCGAAGGGCGTCACGCCGGCCGTGACCGAAGCGATGACGGCCAACCTGCCGAACGCACCGTTCGCGATCGACGACCCGAACGGCTTCAACACGTCGATGAGCGTGACGACGCGCGACCTGTATCACCGCTTCTACGAGAACCAGATGCAGATCAACGGCGGCAAGAACGACATGTTCGCCGCCTGGGCCGACTCGGGCGGCCTCGTGATGGGCCACTACACGCCCGACGCGACGAAGCTGCCGCTGTGGAAGATCGCGCAGCAGTTCACGCTGGCCGACAACTTCTTCATGGGCGCGTTCGGCGGCTCGTTCCTCAACCACCAGTACCTGATCTGCGCGTGCGCGCCGTTCTACGCGAACGCGGACAAGAGCCCGGCCGCCGGTTCGATCTCGGCCGTCGCCGCAGACGGCAAGTCGCTGCAGCTCGCGACCAACTCGCCGGCCTCCGCGCTCGACGGCATTCCGAAGTTCGTGAACTCGGGCAACCTGACGCCGGACTTCTACGCGATCAACACGATGCAGCCGCCGTACCAGCCGAGCGGCAACAAAGCGGCATCGGGTGGCGATCCGAACCTCGCCGACCCGTCGGCCGCGTCGACGCTGCCGCCGCAATCGCAACAGAACATCGGCGACCTGCTGACCAACGCGGGCGTGTCGTGGGCATGGTACGGCGGTGCGTGGAGCCAGGCGCTGCAGGCCGCGCAAAGCGGCACGGCGAACGTGATCTACGGCCCGAACATGACGGCGCCGAACTTCCAGCCGCACCACCAGCCGTTCAACTACTACGCGAACCAGGCACCGGGCAGCGCAAGCCGCGCGCAGCACTTGCTCGACGGCGGCACCGACGGCAGCGAGTTCCTCAAGGCGATCGACGCGGGCACGCTGCCGCAGGTCTCGTTCTACAAGCCGCAGGGCAACCTGAACGAACACGCGGGCTACACGGACGTATCGAGCGGCGACCAGCACATCGCGAACCTGATCGCCCACCTGCAGGCCAGCCCGCAGTGGAAGAACATGGTCGTGGTCGTCACGTACGACGAAAACGGCGGCTTCTGGGATCACGTGTCGCCGCCGAAGGGCGACCGCTGGGGCCCGGGCACGCGGATTCCGGCACTCATCGTGTCGCCGTTCTCGAAGAAGGGTTTCGTCGACCACACGCAGTACGACACCGCGTCGATCCTGCGCTTCATCACGCGCCGCTTCTCGCTGCCGCGCCTCACGGGCCTGCAACAGCGCGACGACGCGCTGAAGGCCAACGGCGGGCAGCCGATGGGCGACCTGACGAACGCACTGCAACTGTCGCCGAACCTGTAACGGCCGAGCGGCACTGCGATGCACCGGCCGGCGCGATGCCGGCCACGACATGACAAAGGGCGGCTTCGGCCGCCCTTTGTCATTGCGCCAACGTCAACGCAAGCACGTACGCGCCGCGTCACCCGCCGTGCTTCAGCCCGACGCCATCGAGTGCGATCGCCAGAATCATCGCGCGTGCGTTCGGTGGCGTCGGCCGTCCGCTCGGGCGGAACACGTCGTCCCCGCACGCGATCCGCGCGCCCGACAGCACGCAGACCCCGGCCTGCCGTGCGCGCCCCGGTTTCCAGTGCTGCTCGCCGAAATGCGCACGCCCCGGTTCGACCCAGCGCACGACCAGCAGCTGCGCCGAGCGCTCGAGCACCTGGACGTGCGGGCGAGCCGTCGACACGCGCGGACGATCGAGCGCCGCCGCCAGGATCATCGCATTCGGCTCGAATGGCGCCCGCCCGCGCGGACTGAACACAGCATCGCCGCAGACGATCTTCTCGCCCGACAGCGCGCAGTGGCCCGAGCGAAGCGCGCGCCCGGGCGCCCAGCGCTGTTCCGCGCCGCCCGGCCCAGGCCAGCGCACGATCAGCATCTCGTCCGAATACGCGAGTACCTGCACACGCGCATTCATTCGACACCACGCATCGGGCAGCCATTCGCCGTCGGACGCGCCTCGGCACGCGGGCTACCACCCATACTTCAGCTCGACCCCGACATAGTCGGCGTTGTGTCCGCCCGCCTGGCGGATCGCATCGCCGACCTGGAAATGCACGGCCTCGATCGCACCGATCAGGTTCGCGGCGATGGTCCAGTCCGCCCGCAGCTGCACGTACATCCCGGTCCACAACCCGCCCTTGCCCGCCGTGCCCGGCACCACCGCGTTGCCCTGCTGGTAGACCGCGTCGCCGGTCGTCTCGCGCCACTGGAACCCGAGCGCGCCGAGCAGCGACAGGTTCGGCGACGGCTTCAGCGTCACCGACGGCTTCACGTGGATCAGGTTCGAATACCCGGTGAAGCCGGCCAGCGTGAAGTAATAGCCGTTCGGAAACAGCGGGTTGAAGGTTTCGACACGGCCGTCGTGCGGATGCCGGTCGCCCGACGCCGCGTCGACCTGCAGCGCGATGCGCGGCGACCACGGCGCGTCGAGCCGGTAGCCGGCGATCGAGCCGACCGCCCATGCGCGGATCGTGCTGCTGCCGACCGTGCCCGTCTGCAGCATCGTTTCGAGATCCCAGTCGAAGCGGCCCTGCGTCCCGGTGTAACGCAGATCCCAGACGTCGCGACGCTCCGCGCCGCTCGCATCGAGAAAGCGCGCGTTGCTGCGGTTGTAGCGCGACCAGTAGCCCGACAGGTCGCCGGGCCCCACCGACTGCCGCTCGAAGCGCACGCCGCTGAACGTGAGGTCGCGGTTCGACACATCGTCGAACGTGGACACGCTGCGGTTCTGCACCGGCTGCGTCGCATACGCGATGAAACGCCACTTCCGGTATTCGTAGTCGGCCCATAGCGCATCGAACGCCTGCCGCACGTTCGGGCCGTCGCGCGCGGCGATGAAGCGCTGCAGGTCGAACGCCATCTCCTGGCGGCCGACGCGGAACTTGAACGTGCCGCCGCCGAGCGCGCCCGTGTAGGTCGCGAACGCCTGCTCGAGATCGAGCGGGTTCCTGTCGACCGGCGAGATCGTGTTCTTGCCGTACGCGCGGTCGTCCTGCAACTGCACGAAGAACTGCCAGTGCTGACCGAGATGCGCATCGGCATGCACTTCGACGCGCTGGATCAGGTACGTATCCGATTGCGCGGAACCGATGCCGAACAGCGGCGCGTCGTTGGTCTCGAGACGCTCGCGCAGGTTCACGCCGAGCGACAGATAGGAAGCCGGATCGTTGCCCAGCGGAATGTATTTCAGGCCGTCGAGCGGTGCGCGCGGCACGCACGGATTCGCGAGCACCGACCAGTCTTCCTGCCAGCGGTTGAACAGCACGGTCGGCCGCTTGGCCGTGCACGTCGATGCGGTGCCGTCGGTGGCCGAAGCCGAAGCCGATGCTGGCGACGATTCCGCGAACGCAACGCCACGCCCGGCGAGCAGCAGCCCCGCGACGACGGATGCGCGTGCCGCACGATCGAAGCGGCGGCCACGATGCGGCCGCTCCCGCTGCAAGGTCATGCGCGCTCCTTCGCAATTGCACCCGCGGATTGCGCCGCGCACAGCGCGAGCACCGCAAGCGCGCAAACGGGTGCGAGCAGCGCCAGAAAGCCGATCGTGCGAAACCCGAGCGCGCCGCAGGCCGCGCCGAGCGCGAACGCGACGATCGCCGGCAGCATCTTCGCGAACCGCGCGCGGGCCGCCGTGCGCACGCTGTCGGCCGTGCCGGCGGACAGCATGTCGACGACGTCGAGGATCGCCTGCGTGACGTTGCCGGTCATCACCGTGTTCGGCACACCCGCACGCGGGATCACGCGCGGATGCGCGTTCTGCACGCCCATCGCGAACGTGCCGACGATGCCGGCCACGAGCGCCGGCAGGCTGTCGGGATGCGTGACGGGCGTCGCCCACACGCCGGCCGCGCAAAAGCCGAGCAGCAGCACGGCCTGCACCGCATGCAGCGTGCGCGTGCCCTGCCATGCGGGCCGCCCCGACATCGACCGCGCGATCAGGCTGCTCGCGATCACGCCGCACACGAACGCGGGAAACACGCTGAGCTTCAGCACGACACCCTGGCCGAAGCCCGCGATGCCCGCGCCGATCAGCACGAAGTTGCCGGTCACGTGTGCGGTGAACAGCCCGAACAGCGCGACGAAGCTCAGCGTGTCGACGAAGCCGGCCACCGCGGCAAGGATCGTGTCCTCGTGCTTCATCGCGCCGCGCTCGCGTGGATCTCGGCGACATAGCCGCCCGGGAACTGCACGAGCGCCGCATCCCGGCCGTCCGACGTGAACGGCGGCACGAGCACGGTCACGCCGGCGGCCTGCGCCTTCTTCAGCGTCGCGGCGAGATCGGGCACTTCGTAGCCGGTCATCTCGCGGCCGAACGGGTAAGGCAGGTGGCCGTCGGTCACGAGCACGGTCATCTTGCCGAAGCCCGATTCGATGCGAATGCGGCGGTACGTGTCGTTCGGCCGGCCGATCTCGATGCCCGGCGCCTTGAGCGTGTCGGACACCACCTTGCCGTTCGAGAACTTGACGAAATCGTGCACCAGCTTGCGCACGCTTTCCGGCGAGACGTACACGCGGTTCTCCGGCACCGTCTCCAGCGCATCGTAGTGCGGTGCTTCGGTATGCCAATAGAGTTGCATGTTCAGCCCGCCGGTCCAGCGGATGATCGCGTCGCGGCCGATCGGATCGGGGAACGAGTCGACGATCACGTCCGCGCCGTGCGCGCGCGCCGTCTTCACCGCGACGTCGAGATCGGTGACGAGATAGCCGGTGCGCTCCGAGCAGAACGGATACGGAATCGGCGTCTTGAAGCCGAATACCGAGATCGTGCCGACCGGCGTGAGCACGAGCTGCGACATCGTCTGGCTCGGCGTGGGCGTGACCTGGAACACGCCCTGCTTCGACTTCTTGCCGCCGAACGTCGCGACGAAGCTGTCGGTGAAGCGGTCGAAGTCTTCCGGCGCCACGCACACGTGCGTCGTGTCGTACTGCGGCCCGACGGCCAGCACCGGCACCGGTGCTGCCGGAACCGGCGGTTTCGCGAACGACGCCGGCGCCGCGACGCAGCCGGCCGCGAGCGTCAGCGCACACAGTGCGGAACGAATGGTTGTCATGATCAGGTTTCCTTGTTGTGTCATCGAAGGGTGCAAGCGGTCACGCGCGGCCGTCGCCGTCCGCGCGCTTCGCATCGGCGAGCCGGGTCGCGAGCACGAGTGCGGCGATCAGCCCGAGATGCTCGAAAAACTGTTGAGCGCCATGAAATGCTCGGCGCCCGTGCGGGTCCAGAAATCGTTGGCCACCGCCATCGCGACCAGCGTCAGCATGGCGAGGCTGCCCGCGCCGAGCCACGTGAAGCGGCCCAGCACGATGCACAGCGAGCCGGCGATCTCGACCGCGATCGCGAGTGCCGCCCATAGCGCGGCCGGCTGCAGCCCGAAATGCGCCTGCTCCGCGACCGCGCCGTTGAAGTCCAGCGCCTTCGCGACACCGCCGATCAGGTACGCGGACACCAGCGCCAGCCGCGCGAGCGGCAGGACCCAAGGCTGCGCCAGCAGCGCGCGGACCCACGCCGGGTTGCCGGCGCCGACGTGATGGGTCGGGGTCGCCATGTCAGACCGCCCAGCACGAACAGCCGAACGCGCCCCAGAAGCCCTTTGCGTCCGACGTCGGCAACGCGCGGCCCCATGCGCCGGCATGCGCATGACCGTGGACGTTGCAGGCGCTCGCGCAGCCGCACATCGCGGCGGCGGCCGCACGCTGCAGCGGTGCACCGTTGCGCTGCGTCGCGCCCCAGCCGCCGTAGCCGCCGTACTCGCGCACCGGCGACCAGTCGGGCATCGCGGGCGGAATCGGCGCATCGTGCGACGCGAACGGCCCCGCGCCCCACACGATCCGGCCGCCGACCACCGTCAGCAATGCAGTCGTATCGACGATATCGTCCTCCGCACACGTGAAGAAATCGCGATCCGGGACCATCAGGTCGGCGAGCTGGCCGACCGCGATGCGCCCTTTCTTCCCCTCTTCGTTCGAGAACCACGTCACGTACTCGGTCCACATGCACAGCGCGGTCTCGCGATCGAGCAGGTTGCGCTGCGGATACATCCGCAGGCCGCCGACCGTCTTGCCCGTCACGAGCCACGCGAGCGACACCCACGGGTTGTACGACGCCACGCGCGTCGCGTCGGTGCCGGCCGACACCTTGATCCCCTTGTCGAGCATCTTCGCGACGGGCGGCGTCGCCTCCGCGGCCTGCGCGCCATAGCGCTCGACGAAGTACTCGCCCTGGTACGCCATCCGGTGCTGCACTGCAATGCCGCCGCCGAGCGCGGCGATCCGGTCCATCGATTTCTCTGAGACCGTTTCCGCATGATCGAAGAACCAGTTCAGCCCGTCGAGCGGAATATCGCGGTTCACCTTCTCGAACACGTCGAGCGCACGGCTGATCGTTTCGTCGTAGGTCGCATGCATGCGCCACGGCCAGCGGTTCTGCGCGAGCACGCGCACGACGCCTTCGAGATCGTCCTCCATCTGCGCCGGCAGGTCCGGGCGCGCGACGCGGAAATCCTCGAAATCGGCCGCCGAAAACACCAGCATCTCGCCCGCGCCGTTGTGGCGGAAGTAGTCGGTGCCGTCGTGATACTTGACGCTCTTCGTCCAGTTCACGAAGTCTTCCTTCTCCGCGTTCGGCTTCTGCGTGAACAGGTTGTACGCGATCCGCACCGTCATCTCGCCCGCGTCGTGCAGCTTGCGGATCACTTCGTAATCGTCGGGATAATTCTGCGACCCGCCGCCTGCGTCGATCACGCCCGTCACGCCAAGACGATTGAGTTCGCGCATGAAGTGGCGCGTCGAGTTGTACTGGTAGTCGAACGGCAGCTTCGGGCCTTTCGCGAGCGTCGCGTAAAGGATCGTCGCGTTCGGGTTCGCGAGCAGCAGCCCGGTCGGGTTGCCCGCTGCGTCGCGCAGGATCGTGCCGCCCGGCGGCTCCGGCGTGTCCTTCGTGTAGCCGACCACCCGCAGTGCGGCCGCATTCAGCAGCGCGCGGTCGTACAGATGTAGGATGAACACCGGCGTATCGGGTGCGACGGCATTGAGTTCGTCGATCGTCGGCAGGCGCTTCTCCACGAACTGGTGTTCGGTGAAGCCGCCAACCACGCGCACCCATTGCGGCGCAGGCGTGATCGCGACCTGGTGCTTCAGCATCTCCATCGCGACCGCGAGCGAACGCACACCCTCCCAGCGCAGCTCGAGGTTGTAGTTCAGGCCGCCGCGAATCACGTGCGTGTGGTTGTCGATCAGGCCCGGCAGCACGCTGCGGCAATCGAGATCGACGACCTTCGTCGCGCGGCCCGCGAGCGGCACGATGTCCGCGTCGGCGCCGACCGCGACGAAGCGGCCGTCCCTGATCGCCACGGCGGTGGCGACGGGGTTCGCACGATCGAGCGTCGTGATGCGCCCGTTGTGCAGGATGAGATCGGGTTGAGTAGCGGTTGCGCTCATGAAGTGTCCTCGATGCGGTCAGAAGCCGAGCCAGTGACGGACCGGCGCGATGGCCTGGGCGCCGATCAGCATGCCGGCCAGGCCGACCAGCGCGATCAGCGGCGGTGCCGGCGAACGCACCTTGATCACGCTGTACACGACGCCGATCAACACGCCGGCGCCCAACGAAAGTAGATAAGATTCCATAACGATTTTTCTCCCGGCCGGATTAGAATCACCTGCATCGCACGCCCGCTTTCGCGGTGCGCTGCATCCGTTCCGCTTCCCTGCCATTCATCCCGACCATGCAACACCTTCCTGATCTCGAAGCCTGGGCCATCTTTGCGCGCGTCGCGGAGACCGGTTCGTTCGCGAAAGCCGCCGACCTGCTCGGCGTCTCGCAGCCGACCGTGTCGAAGGCGATCGCGCGCCTCGAAAAACGCCTCGGCGCGATGCTGCTGTACCGCACGTCGCGCAAGCTGTCGCTCACGCCGACCGGCGAACTGCTGCGCGACCGCGCGATCCGCCTGCTCGCCGATGCCGAGCTGATCGAAAGCGAAGCGTCCGCGCAGGCGCTCGAACCGCACGGCCTCGTGCGCGTGAATGCGCCGATGTCGTTCGGGCTGCGCCATCTGTCGCCGGTGCTGCCCGCGTTTCTCGAACGCTATCCGCGCGTCGACATCGACCTCGTGCTCACCGATCACATCGTCGACATCGTGTCCGGCGGCTTCGACGTCGCGATCCGCATCGCCGAGCTGAGCGATTCGTCGCTGCGCTCGCGCCGGCTCTGCGCGGTGCGCCGGCCGCTCGTCGCGTCGCCCGCGTACCTCGACCGGCGTGGCCGCCCCACTCACCCGCGCGACATCGAACAGCACGTGTGCCTCACCTACACGAACCTGCCGACGCCCGAACACTGGCGCTTCCGCCAACCGGCATCGGGCGACGAAGTCGGCGTATCCGTGCACGGCCGCATTCGCACCAACAACGCGGACGTGATCGTTCCCGCGCTCATCGCCGGTCACGGCCTCGCCCTGCAGCCCGAGTTCCTGGTGTGGGAAGCGATGCAGAGCGGCGAGCTGGAGGAAGTGATGTCGGACTGGAAGATCGCCGACATCAACGTCAACCTCGTCACGCCGCCCGGCATGCTGCGCGCCGCGCGCGTGACGGTGCTGCTCGACTTCCTCGCGGAGCACTTCGCGCACGCGCCGTGGGCGCTGCCCGCAACCTGAACACGCAACGGCCGGCGCCAGCGGATCGCCGCGGCCGGCCGTTGCCACGATCGCGGCCGGGGTCCGTTACTTCGCCGGTACCGCCGCGATCGACTCGTGCGTCGTCGCGGTGCGTTGCGCGGCCTTGTGAACCATCGTGTACGCGTAGTCGACACCCATCCCGTACGCACCCGAGTGCTCCTTCGCGATCGCCATCACGGCGTCGTAGCTGTCGCGGCGCGCCCAGTCGCGCTGCCATTCGAGCAGGACCTGCTGCCACGTGACGGGCACGACACCGGCCTGCACCATCCGCTGCATCGCGAAGTCGTGCGCGGCCTGCGACGTGCCACCCGATGCGTCGGCCACCATGTAGATCTCGTAGTCGCCTTCGAGCATCGCGCACAGCGCGAACGTCGTATTGCAGACTTCCGTCCAGAGACCCGACACGACGACCTTCTTGCGGCCGTTCGCGGCAAGCGCGTCGCGCACCTTCTGGTCGTCCCACGAGTTCATCGACGTGCGTTCGAGTGTCTTCTGGTTCGGGAACACGTCGAGCAGCTCGGGGAAGGTATGGCCGGAGAAAGCCTCGGTCTCGACCGTCGTGATCGTGGTCGGCACGTTGAACGCCTTCGCCGCCTTCGCGAGCCCGACGACGTTGTTCTTCAGCGTCTGGCGATCGATCGACTGCACGCCGAACGCCATTTGCGGCTGCTGGTCGATGAAGATCAGCTGGCTGTTCTGCGGAGTCAGTACTTCAAGTTTCGGATTGCTCATGGCGCAAGGTGTCCTGTGAACGAAAAAAGGGGGGCCTGCCTCGACCGTGAAAGCGGGAGGAGCCAGAGGTACGTCGGCGCCGGACATTCATCCGGGCCCAAATATTTAAGCCGCAAACGCGCGGCGCGAACACCCAAGAAACGGAATCGATCCGATTCCTGAATCGATGCCTGTTCGGGGCTGCCCGCCCTTTTTTTCTTCACGCAAACCCGATACGCTTTCAAGACCTTGACGGCGTGCACCGCGCCGCTCGTCTGCCATCACGGGACGCCCGCCATGAAACCGTATTTCCTCTCGCTGCTTGCCGGCATCCTCGCCGGCGTCATCTACGGCGCGCTCGGCGTGAACTCGCCGGCCCCGCCGATCATCGCGCTCACCGGCCTGCTCGGCATGCTGGCCGGCGAACAGATCCTGCCCGTCGCGCGCCGGATGCTTTCCGGACACCGGCTGAACACCGCATGGCGCGATGCACAATGCAGCCAGCACATGTTCGGCGCGCTGCCCGGCGGCACCCCGAACGACCGCAAGCCGTCGTGACGCAACCGTTCGCCGCCGGCCACGCATGACCAACGTCGAGCTGTTTCATTACCTGCTGTTGTTGATCTGCGGGGCGGGCGCACTCACGTGGCTCGCCGAGCGGATTTCGATTCCGCCGGCCGTCGTGCTGCTGCTCGGCGGCTGCGTGGTCGCGGTCGCCGGCAAGCGCGTGCCCGACATGGACCCGGCGCTGCTGCTCGCGGCCGTGCTGCCGCCGCTGCTGATGTCGAGCGGGTTCTACACCGCATGGAAGGAATTCCGCCAGGAGCTTGCGTCGATCGCATCGCTCGCGCTCGGCGCGGTGGTGTTCACGACCGTCGCGGTCGCGCTCGCGGTGCATGCCGTGAACCCGGCGCTGCCGTGGGCCGCCTGCTTCACGCTCGGCGCGATCGTGTCGCCGCCGGACGCGGTCGCCGCGAAAGCGATCCTGCAGCGCCACCCGCTGCCCGCGCGGCTCGTCGCGGTGCTCGAAGGCGAAAGCCTCGTCAACGATGCGTCGGGCCTGCTGCTGTACCAGATGGCCGTGTCGGCCGCGCTCGCCGTGTCGATCACGGCCGCGAGCGCCACCGGGCTGTTCTTCTCGCTCACGCTGATCGGCATCGCGGTTGGCCTTGCGTGCGGCCACGCGATGAGCTGGGTGCTGCCGCGCCTGCGCGACCCGATGCTCGGCATCGTCGTGACCTTCGCGATGGCGTGGGGCAGCTACGGGATCGCCGAAGCCGTCGACGGCTCGGGTGTGCTGTCGGTCGTCACCTGCGGCCTCGTGCTCGGCGTGCGCCAGCATCGCGTGTTCGACGCCGACATGCGGATCAAGGCGAAGGCGACGTGGGAAGCGATCGTGTTCGTGCTCGACGCGCTCGTGTTCATCCTGATCGGCCTCGCGCTGCACGCGATCCTCGCGCGCGTGAACCACGAAGGCGCGGTGCTGATGGCCGGCCTGCGCGTCGCGCTGCCCGCCACCGCCGCCGCGATCGGCGCGCGCATCGTCTGGGTGTTCGTCGCGATGTGGCTGCCG
>NZ_JAAGPG010000943.1:0-2084 GCF_017104665.1 Burkholderia sp. Se-20378
TTCTTTCCCTACCCGCCGCTCTTCCGAGCGCGCCGGCATCGGCGAACGCGGCGAGGTGCTTGCACCACCACGCGGACAGCGCGTCGCGCGCCGCGTCGTCGCCGAGGTTGGCGTGGGCGACATCCTGCGCGTGCGCGGTGCCGCGCGGATCGATCAGTGCGTCGTCGTGCGTGCGCTCGACGTACCAGTCCGGATGCTCGGCGCGCAGCGGATTCTCGCGCGCGACGCGATCAGGCACGACTTCGAGCAGCAGGCGCAGCCCGTGGCCGTGTGCGAGCTGCGCGAGCCGCGAGAAGGTTTCGAGCGCGCTCGCGCGCGTCGCGAACGATTGGGCCGGCCGGCGGAAATCGGCCACGTGGCGCGGAAAGCCGGCGACGCTCGCGGCCCAGAACGCGCCGATCAACATGTGATCGAAGCCCATGCCGGCGACCTGGGCGAACGTCTGCGGCCAGGCGTCGAGCGGCCCGACGAGGCGGGCGTCGCAGAACTGGATATGCGGAGCGAAGATCGGCGTGGAGTCCATGGCACGGGGCGAAGGGGCGGCGGTCGGTGACGCCGGTTCGCCGCAACGCCCGTGCCTGCCGGGCGGTTTCCCGTGCGGCGGGGCCTGCGCGGGATGCCGATGACAAGGGACTGTCGTTTTTACACGATCAAGGGTCGCGCGGTTATCGCGGGCCGATGTCCTGGTCGTCGTCGATGCGCTGCAACAGCGCATCGCAGCGTTCGCGCAGCGCGTGCAATTCCGGCGAATCGGCGTCGAGCCGCCCGTGCTTGCCGCTCTCGGGATCGCGGTTCGCGACCGCGACGTCGTAGATCCCTTGCGCGATCGTCGCGGACGCGTCCGCGATCCTGACCCGCGCAAGCCATCCGCATTCGGCGTGATGGCACGCGAGCCAGGCGCGTTGCGCATCGACGATCTGATCGGTCGTGGGCCATGCGCCTGAGCGCATGCGCGCGGCCAGCTGGCTCGTCACGAGATAGGAGAGCAGATCGGTCGTTGGATTCACACGAGGCTCCTTGACGAAGGGTCGGGACGACCGATCCGCGCGCCGGTTCGCGAACGCGGAACCGGGAGCGTGTCGAGGCGCGGATCGTCGTCCGGTTGCAGGGTGATGAACCGCTTCACGGCCGCGCGGTGCGTGCCGGCAGCGGTTCGACATGCGATCCGCGCGCAAGCCGCGTGCCGGCCAGTCGCACCGGGCACGGTGCGTGCTCGTCGGGCCGACGGGGCGCGCGGCAATCATGCGGCGCGCATTTTTTGCATCGTCATCGCAGATAGGTACAGGAGGCCGCCATGCAAAATCAACAGGAAGCACAGGTTCGCGACCCGTATCGCGGGCACGAGATACGCGTGTGGGCGCGGCGCAACGACAGCGGTGCGTGGCGCGACGAGGTGCAGGTGTATGTCGGCGGCGAGCGCATCGAGCTGGTCGCGCCGGCGGTTGATGGCCCCGACTGGATGACCGAGAGCGAAGCGCTGCTCGCGGGCGTCGAGCGTGGCCGGTATCTGGTCGACAAGCGTATCGATGACGATTGAGCCGCTGGGTGGCCGCGTGTCGGTGCGGTGCCGTGTGGTGTGGTGTGGTGTGGCGTGGCCGAACGTTCACGGCCTGATGAAACCGACGGCGATCCGGCGCAGGTGCCGTCGGCGAAACAGGCGTTTCAGGGCCGCGCCGCAATCTCGTCGAGATGCCACAGCAGATCGGCCGGATCGTCATAGACGCGCAGTGCGCCCGCGCGTTCGAGTTCGTCGCTGCCGTATCCGCCCGACAGCAGCCCGACGCCGAGCGAGCGGCAGCGGGCAGCGGCGAGCATGTCCCAGATACTGTCGCCGACCACGACCGTGTGTTCGATCGGCACGTTCAGTTGTGCGGCGGCCGTCAGGAACAGGTCAGGGTCCGGCTTCGCATACTTGACCTGGTCGCGCGTGACCACGACCTGCTTCGCCGGATCGACGCCGAGCGCCTCGAGATTGATGGCGGCGGTTTCCATCCGTCCGCTGGTCGCGATCGCCCAGCGAATGCCGGCCGACGACAGCGCGGCCAGCAGTTCGCGCGCACCCGGCAGCGGCCGGACCTGCGCGC
>NZ_JAAGPG010000944.1:0-1931 GCF_017104665.1 Burkholderia sp. Se-20378
TCGTTCGCACGACGCGAGATGCTGCGCGAGCGCGACGCCAAGCGGATCGCCTGGACGCTCGCGCTCTGCCAGCGCGTCGCGCTCGCACACTGCGGCACGTTCTCGCACGACGCGTTCGCCGACGGCGCCACCGCCACCCTCACGTTCTCCGTCCCCGGTGAGGCGCCGGTGTAAGCAATCGGCCGCCCGACACATTACAAATTCCTTTCTGGCTCTATACTGATGGGCCTGTCATAACCGGAGTGTTTCTTTGTTACAGATCTTCGCGCTCATCGGCGCGTTGTTCCTGGTGGCCCTGAACGGGTTCTTCGTCGCGGCCGAATTCGGCCTCGTCAAACTGCGCGCCACGCGCGTCAAGACACTGGCCCGCAAGCACGGCCTGCGCGGCCGCATCCTCGGTATCGTGCACGGCCGGCTCGACGCGTATCTTTCCGCGTGCCAGCTCGGCATCACGCTCGCGTCGCTCGGCCTCGGCTGGGTCGGCGAACCGGCCTTCGCACAACTGCTCGGCCCGCTGCTCGACCTGATCGGCGTGCAGTCCGAACGCGTCGTGCACCTGATCTCGCTGGTGTTCGCGTTCTCGCTGATCTCGTTCCTGCACATCGTCGTCGGCGAGCTGGCGCCGAAATCGATGGCGATCCGCCAGTCGGAGAAGGTCGGCCTGTGGGTCGCGCTGCCGCTCTATGCGTTCTACTGGGCGATGTATCCGGCGATCTGGGTGCTCAACAACAGCGCCAACGCGGTGCTGCGGCTCGCGGGGCTGTCCGCCGACCACGGCGGCGACGCCCACTACTCGACCGACGAGCTGAAGCTGATCCTGCGCAGCCGCCGCAGCACGGCCGGCAATCCGGCCCAGCCGGCGCGCGGCACGTACAGCAACGACGAGTGGAACACACTCGCGCATTCGCTCGATTTTTCGTCGATGACGGTGTCGGACCTGATGCGGCCGGCCCATGAAATGATCGGTCTGCGCCGCGACCTGCCGCTGCCCGACAACATGGAGATCGTCGCGCGGCACCGCTTCAGCCGCTATCCGCTGTTCGAGGACGCGTCGCGCGAGCAGGTGAGCGGGCTGATCCACCTGAAGGACCTGCTGCTCGCACGTCATGCGGGCGCGGCGCTCGAAGACCTGTCGGACTACGTACGCCCCGTGCAGTACGTGAAGCCCGACACGCCGGCACTCGACCTGTTCCGCCGCTTCCGCAAGGGCGCGCCGCACTTCGCGCTGGTCGGCAACAAGGGCGAGAAGCCGATCGGCTTCCTGACGCTCGACAACCTGCTCGGCGCACTGGTCGGCCAGATCCACGACGAGTTCCGCCAGGGCGACGCCGACTGGAGCCGCCTCGACGACGGCACGCTGATGGGCAAGGGCAGCCTGCCGGTCGTGTCGCTCGAACAGGCGCTCGGCATCGACATCGACGAAGGCCGCGCGGAATCGGTCGGCGGCCTCGTGATCCAGGCGCTCAGCGACCTGCCGACCGAAGGGCAGCGCGTGTCGTTCGACCGCTTCGACGTCGTCGTGAAGAAGATGAACGGGCCGCGCATCGTGCTCGTGCGCGTCTACCCGAAGATCGCGAAAGAGGCCGACGAGTGACGGCCGCGCTTCGCCGCACGCGATGAACGCCACGCTGCCGCGCTGCTGCGTGATCACGCCGGAACCGGCGTCCGCGTCGGCAGCCGATGGCGCGGCGTTCCTCGACCGGCTGTCCGCCGTGCTCGCGCGCGGCGAGACGCTCGTGCAACTGCGCGTGAAATCGCTCGATGCAGCCGCGTTCGCGCGACTCGCCGCCGAAGCGCTCGCGCGCTGCAACGCGGCCGGCGCACACCTGACGCTGAACGGCCCGATCGATGCGGCCGGCGTGATGCGGCTCGACGGCGCCGGCTGGCATCCCGAAGATCCGAAAAACGTCGAGTAGGTAAAGAGTGTGCGC
>NZ_JAAGPG010000945.1:0-1759 GCF_017104665.1 Burkholderia sp. Se-20378
GGAAGAAGGCCGCCAGGTTCGGCGCTTGCGGCGGCGTGGCGGGCGGCAGCGCGGCCTGGCCGCCGAACTGCGCGATGACCGTGCCGCCGGCATCGGGCGGCAGGCTGGCGAGCGTGCGGTCGAGCAACCGCACGTAGTCGGAGAAGACGATGGAGGCCCGCTCGATGCGCGGGCGCTGCACGTAGTGCAGCAGCACGGTGAGCGAACAGGCGAGCGACAGCGCGACGAGCGCCACCAGCAGCGCGATGTTGCGCGCGAGCAGCGAGCGCGGCAGCGGGATGCGCATCACGACTCGATGCCGGCCACCAGCATGTAGCCGATGCCCCAGACGGTCTTGATGAAGCGCGGCTTGCCGGGATCGTCCTCGACGATCTGGCGCAGCCGCAGGATCTGCACGTCGACGCTGCGGTCGAGTGCGGCATGGTCGCGGCCGCGGGCGCGGGCGAGCAGGTTCTCGCGGCTCACCGCGCGGTTCGGTGACGAGCCGAGTGCATGCAACAGCAGCATCTGCGCCGAATGGATTTCTACGGGTGTGCCGTCGCGCATCAGCGTCTGCTGGCTGACGTCGAACGTGAATGCGCCGAAACGCAATCGCTGCGACGTGACCGTCGGCTCGCCGGCCGCCATTTTCTGCCGCCGCAGTAGCGCGCGGACGCGGGCCACGAGTTCGTCGGGGAGAAACGGCTTCGCCAGGTAATCGTCGGCGCCCGTCTCGAGGCCGACGACCTTGTCCGCGGCGTCGCCTTTCGCGGTGAGCATCAGGATCGGCAGCGTCTGGCCTTCGGCACGCAGGCGCCGGCACACGCTCAGGCCGTCCTCGGGCTCCATCATCAGATCGAGCACCAGCAGGTCGTACGGTTCGCGCTGCAGCAGGCGGTCGAGCCGCTTGCCGTCGGCGACCGCGCGGACCTGGAAGCCATGGCCGGTCAGGAAGCGCTGCAGCATGTTGCGCAACTCGGCTTCATCGTCGAGCACGACGATCCTGCAGGACTGTTCCATCGCTTGCCTCCCGGTGCGTGCGCGGCCGGATTGTCGTGCGGGGTCAACGGGCCGCCATGCGCTGGCGCATGAAACCGGCGAGCTGCTCGAGCGTGACGTAGCCGTTGTGCTGCGTGTCGATTTCGTCGAAATGCTGCGCGACCATCGGCATGCCCGCGGCGGCCTGCTCGCGGGTGAGCTTGCCGTCGTGCGTCGTGTTCGCGCTGGCGAAGCGGGTCTGCAACTGCATCAGCGCGCGTTCGACGCGTGCACCGCCGTTCGCCGCGCCGGGCGGCACCTGCTGGGCCGACGCTGCTGCTGAGACGATACACAAAACGACGACGGCAATCATCTTCTTGATGGACTTCATGGGGTTTCTCCTTGCGTGGCCGACGGTCTGCGCCGGCCGGGTGGTTGATGAAACGGATGGAAAACGAAACGAAGCGAAACGAAACGCAGTGGCGCCGGGTTACGCCCAGTGCGCCGGCACCCACACGCGGCCGGCCCAGTGGGCGGGCACCCAGATGACGGCGCGCGGCGGGTGAGCGACATACACGGCGCGCGGGGCGACGTACACGGAGCGCGGCAGCGGCGGCGCGAGGTACAGGACCTTCGGCGGCGGCGGGGCGACGTAGACGACGCGCGGTGCCGGTGTGACGACGACAGCCTTCGGTGCTGCGACACGCACGACCTTGGGCGGGGGCGGCGGCGTGACGATGACGGCGGCCGGCACGGGCGGCGGGGGCGTGACCACGACGGCGGCCGGTGCAGGCGCCGGTGC
>NZ_JAAGPG010000946.1:0-238 GCF_017104665.1 Burkholderia sp. Se-20378
GAAAAAAAAAACAAAAAACCCCCCCCCCCCCCCCCCCCCCGCCCCCCCCCCCCCACCCCCCCCCCACCCCCCCCCCACCCCACCTTCTCGCCGACATCTGCGTCACAGATCCACTACCGTGACACATGCACCCACCCGCCCACACGCACACGCTTACTCCCGCCCTACCCGACCTCACACGTCACCACACCGCACCATCCACGCTCCGCCTCCGCACGCATCCTCTCTCCGCCCCAAT
>NZ_JAAGPG010000947.1:0-1858 GCF_017104665.1 Burkholderia sp. Se-20378
ATCCGTTGCCGCTGCACGTGTCGCCCCGCGCGGGCATGCTGTGGCTCGCGCTGTCCGCAGCGCTCCTCGTCGTCCTGCCGTTCGCAGCCCGCGCGCTGCGCTCCGCTACACTGGCCGTCGTCGATGCGTTCTTCCGTACGGGGGCACTCGTATTCGGCGGCGGACACGTGGTACTGCCGCTGCTGCAGGCGGCCGTGGTCGCGCCCGGCTGGGTCGGCGATGCGGCGTTCCTGGCCGGATATGGCGTCGCGCAGGCCGTGCCGGGGCCGCTGTTCACGTTCTCGGCGTTCCTCGGCGCATCGCTGCGCAACGCGTCGAACGGCTGGCTCGGCGGCACGATCGCGCTGGTGTCGATCTTCGCGCCGTCGTTCCTGCTGGTGGCCGGCACCGCGCCGTTCTGGGAACGGCTGCGCCGCAGCACGCGAATGCAGGCCGCGCTCGCAGGCGTGAACGCGGCCGTCGTCGGGCTGCTGGTCGCCGCGCTGTATCACCCGGTCTGGACCGACACGATCGTGGCGCCGCGCGATCTGGCCGCCGCGCTCGTCGCATTCGTCGCGCTGGTGTTCTGGCGCGTGCCGCCATGGGCCGTCGTGATTGCGAGCGCGGCGCTCGGCTGGGGGCTCGGCGTCCCGGCCTGACCGGACACGCGCGGCACGCTTCACCTCGACAGAAAACAAAAAAGCCCTCGTTTCGAGGGCTTTTTTGCTGGGTGCCGCGCGCGCACCGTAGCGGCGCGCAGGCGCCGGACCTTACGCGAAGTTCTTCGCTGCGAAGTCCCAGTTCACGATGTTCCAGAACGCTTCGACGAACTTCGGACGTGCGTTGCGGTAGTCGATGTAGTACGCGTGTTCCCACACGTCGATCGTCAGCAGTGCCTTGTCGGCGGTCGTCAGCGGCGTTGCTGCGTTGCTCGTCGACACGATGTCGAGCGAACCGTCAGCCTTCTTCACGAGCCATGCCCAGCCCGAACCGAACGTGCCGACTGCGGCCTTCGTGAACGCTTCCTTGAATGCGTCGTACGAACCCCACTTCGCGTTGATCGCGTCGCCCAGCGCGCCCGTCGGTGCGCCGCCGCCGTTCGGCGACAGGCTGTTCCAGAAGAACGTGTGGTTCCAGATTTGCGCGGCGTTGTTGAAGATGCCGCCCGACGACTTCTTCACGATCTCTTCCAGCGACAGGTTTTCGAATTCCGTGCCCGGGATCAGATTGTTCAGGTTCGTCACATAAGCCTGATGGTGCTTGCCGTAGTGGTACTGGATCGTCTCGAGCGAGATGGTCGGCGCGAGTGCGTCTTCAGCGTACGGGAGCGGCGGGAGCGTATGAGCCATGGCAATTCCTTCGTTGAGTATGTAGGGAGGCTGTGTTGGATGCTGCCGAGCGTCCGATTGTAGGCGAGGACGAATAACCCCGCAAACTCACGGGCCATTTATCCGCGGTATGCGGAAAAGCGATGTTTGCGCAACGTCCGGCAGGACGAACCCGACGCTGCGCAGCATCCGTTCCCGCGCACGATGCGTCCGTTGCGGCAACCTTCGCGCCGCTCGCACCCGTTACGTCAGATCGTATCGCTCAGCCGCGGCTGCACGTCGGCGAGCGACACGTCGGCCGAGCCTTCCGCAAGATGCACGGTCAGGCGGCGCTGCGGTTTCAGCGCGTTCGGCGTGCGCACCGCGCGGCCCGTCTGGGCATCGATCAGCGCCGCATAGCCGCGCTCGAGCGTACGTTGCGGGCTCAGCACCTCGAGCCGTGCCGCACAGGCTGACACGCGAGCCGTGTCGCGTTCGTGACGGCGCTGCAAGGCCAGCGCAAGACGCTGCGACAGCCCCGCGAGCGCCTGGCGCGCCTGCGACGGACCGGG
>NZ_JAAGPG010000948.1:0-1870 GCF_017104665.1 Burkholderia sp. Se-20378
CGCTTCCGCGGGCGCTGGATTACATTGTGCGACGCAGCCGCGCCCGATTTGCGCGCGACCCGGCACGCAATCAGACCGGGCGCGTCCGGCCGGCGGCTGTCCGGCCCGGCCGGCCCGCTTTCGCGTGCGCCGACCGCCAGCCCGCCTTGCCTCTCTCGTATCGCCGTGGAAAACACCGGCTGTCCCGCCCGTTCGCGCGCGGGCCGGCTGTTTTTGGGGGTAATCGGCCGTACTGTGCACGGCCGTTCCGGAGTGATAAGGAGATAGCATGAAGTCGATCGTGTTGAGAGCGTTGGGCGTCGCCGCCGTGGCGGCCTGTCTGTCGGGCAGCGTGTATGCGCAGTCGAGCGATGCCGCGGCAACGGAAGCGCCCGCGGCCGCGACCAGCGCGCCGAAGGCCGCCGCGAAGACCGCGAAGAAGGCGAACCGCAAGCTCGGCTACGCGGTGCGCAAGGCGATTTCGAAGGAAGCCGGCGTGAACGTGTCGAACCTCGTCGTGCGCTCGAAGGGTGGCGCGATTACGCTGGAAGGCACGATGCCGGCCCAGGATCAGATCGACAAGGCCGAAGCCGCAGCCAAGGGTGTGAAGGGCGTGACGTCGGTCACGAACAAGCTGACGGTTCAGCAGCAGTAATGCCGGGCAGCGGCGCGCGAGCGCCGCATGCGCCCGTTTTCAGGCGGGCCCCGGCGTGCCGGGGCCCGTTTGCGCTTGAGAGGCCGCAAGCCGCATGAAGCGGCGGCGGACCGATAACGATATCGAGAGGGCGGCGATGACGAGGCTCGGGTGGGGCAGGCGGATGGTTTTCGGCGCGGCGCTGGCTGCGGTCGCGATACTCGGCGCCTGCAACGGCGACGAGTCGGCCGAGCGCAACCGGTTGCCCGGTTTCGTGTCCGGCAGCGTGCGTACGACGGCCTATGACGGCGCGAGCGACGACCTGCTGACGGCCGGCCTCGGCAAGACGGGCCTCGGCTCCGCGACGGCCCCCGGTTTTGCGAATGCCGCCCGGCCGACGAGCGCCGAGCTGCGCCGTCTCGCGATCTGGTCGAACTACCGGGCGCTCGTCGACATGAGCGCAAACGGCGGCTACGGCCGCTTCTGGGGGCCGAACGTCGACCTCGACGGCAACGACACGCTCGGCGAAGGCAAGATCCCCGGCACCGAATATCTCGCGTACTCCGACGATGGCAGCGGCAGCAAGAACGTCACGCTGCTCGTGCAGGTGCCCGCCAGCTTCAATCCCGCGCAGCCGTGCATCGTCACCGCGACGTCGTCGGGCTCGCGCGGCGTGTACGGCGCGATTTCCGCGGCCGGCGAATGGGCGCTCAAGCGCGGCTGCGCGGTCGCCTACAACGACAAGGGCGGCGGCAACGGCGCGCACGAACTCATGTCGGACACCGTCACGCTGATCGACGGCACGCTCGCCAACGCGGTGCTGGCCGGCACCTCGAGCCTGTTCACCGCGAACGTCACCAGCGGCGATCTCGCCACGTTCAATTCCCGCTTCCCGAACCGCTATGCGTTCAAGCACGCGCATTCGCAGCAGAATCCCGAGCAGGACTGGGGGCGCGTGACGCTGCAGTCGGTCGAGTTCGCGTACTGGGCGCTCAACGAGCAGTTCGGACCGCTGGTCGACGGTTCGCATCACGGCGTGCGCTATCGCGCGGGCGACATCACGACGATCGCCGCGTCGGTCAGCAACGGCGGTGGCGCGTCGCTCGCGGCGGCCGAGCAGGACACCCGCGGCTGGATCACCGCGGTCGTGGTCGGCGAGCCGCAGATCAACGTGCGGATGGCGCCGAACGCGGTCGTGCGTTCGGGCGGCCAGCCCGTGCCGTAGTTCGGCCGGCCGCTGGCCGACTACGCGACGCT
>NZ_JAAGPG010000949.1:0-1895 GCF_017104665.1 Burkholderia sp. Se-20378
GCCTTTTCGTCCGCCGACAGCCCGGCGGCGGCCGAGCGATCGTGCTGCGCGACGTGCGACGCGCCGTAGGGCGTGCCGCCGGTGCGCGTCGTGGTGAGCGCGGATTCCGTGTACGGGATCCCGACAATCATCATTCCGTGATGGAGCAGCGGCAGCATCATCGACAGCAACGTCGATTCCTGGCCGCCGTGCAGGCTGCCCGTCGACGTGAACACGCTGGCCGGCTTGCCGGTCAGCGCGCCCGACAGCCATTGCGGCGTGGTGCCGTCGAGGAAATACTTGAGCGAGGCGGCCATGTTGCCGAAGCGGGTCGGCGAGCCGAGCGCGAGGCCCGCGCATTCCTCGAGATCCCGCAGTTCCGCGTATGGCGGGCCGTCGGCGGGAATGTCGGGGGCGGTGGCTTCGCAGACGGCCGACACGGGCGGCACGGTGCGGATGCGGGCCTGCATGCCCGGCACGCTGTCGATGCCGTTCGCGATCGCGAGCGCGAGATCGCGCGTGGCGCCGTGACGGCTGTAATAGAGGACGAGAATGTCTTTCATGGGCTACGGAGCTGCGTGCGGCCGCGCGCATGCCCGGTGCAGTCGGCCCCTGCTGGAATCGAGCGGCTATTATAGGGGCTGAAGCCGTCGCGCAGCGCGGCGGCGGCGCGCCGTCGGGCGCGCGGCATCAAGAAGGAGAAGCCGTTTGCCGAAGTTGAGCGTCGATCTCGACACCATCAAGCGCCTCGCGCAGTTCGCGGCCCGGCGCAGCGCCGAGGATCGCATCCCGCAAGTGGCGGGCAGTCTGACGTTCACGACGATGCTGGCGCTCGTGCCGCTCGTGACGGTCGCGTTCGCGCTGTTCACCGCGTTCCCGATGTTCGCGTCGTTCCAGATCTCGCTGCAGGGGTTCCTCGCGGATCACCTGATGCCCGCGCAGTTCAACATCCAGATCTTCAAGTACCTGAACCAGTTCGCGTCGAAGGCGAAGGGGCTGACGACGGCCGGCCTGATCGTGCTTGTCGTCACGTCGGTGATGACGATGATGACGATCGAGTCGGCGTTCAACCTGATCTGGCGCGTGCGCAAGCCGCGGCCGTTCGCGCAGCGCGTGCTCGCGTACTGGGCGCTGATCACGCTCGGCCCGCTGCTGTTCGGCGTGAGCCTGTCGATCTCGTCGTACCTGTTCACGCAGTCGCTGGCGTTTACGGGGGCGGCGCCGTCGACATCGATCGTCGAGTGGCTGCTCGCGCTCGTATCGCTGCCGCTGACGGTGCTCGCGTTCACGCTGCTGTACGTGTACCTGCCGAACTGCACGGTCGCATGGCGCGACGCGGTGATCGGCGGGCTGTTCGCGGCCGTCGCGTTCGAGCTCGCGAAGCGCGGCTTCGGCTACTACGTGCGGCGCATTCCGACCTATACGGCCGTCTATGGCGCGTTCGCGGCGCTGCCCGTGTTCCTGTTATGGGTGTACCTGAGCTGGTTCATCGCGCTGCTCGGCGCGATGGTGGCCTCCGCGTTGCCGGCGATCCGCGTCGGCCAGTTCCACCGTATCCACTATCCGGGCAGCGATCTGCTCGACGCGCTGGAAATGCTCGCGCGGCTGGCCGAAGCGCGCACGGTCGGCAAGCGCGGCTACACGGCGATGCGGCTCGCGACCATGCTGCGCTGCGACATGGAAACCGCACAGCGCTTGCTGACGACGATGGAGGAGCGGGAATGGGTTGCGCGGCTCGACGGGGGCGGCGAGACCACGCCGCGCTACATCCTGCTCGCGAACCCTGAACAGCTGACGCTCGCGCAGCTGTTCGACGTGCTGGTGATCGACCGCACGGAGCTGACCTACCAGCTGCAGCGGCGCCGCAGCCACGTGGATGGCGCGGCGCTGCTTGCGGTGCTGTCGAGCGACCGGTT
>NZ_JAAGPG010000950.1:0-1729 GCF_017104665.1 Burkholderia sp. Se-20378
GCTGACGACGGGCGCCAACGCGACGGCGACGGTCGTCAACGCGGTCGGCACGACGGTGGGCACGGCACTCGGCTCCGCGCCGGGCCTGTCGGTCACGCCGCACTCGGGCAACAGCGCGCCGGGCAACCCGCTCGCACCGGTGTCGTCGCTGCTCCAGTCGCTGACGGGCGCACTGCCGAAGTAACCGGCCGGACACGCACGGCGGCGCCGCATTGGCCGCCGTGCGCAACGGATCGCGCAACGCGGCATGACAGAAATGTCATGCCGCGTTGTCTTTGGGTGTTTCGCTTTCTTTCGTCGCATGAATGGCCGCTGCCGACGCTCGCCGGCCAGCGTGGAATAACCGGTCGCCTCCATCCGTTTACATACCTAATCCCGGCAGCACCGGCCGGCGGGATAATGGTCGAGACCTAGCCGATCGTCCCGGCCGGTGCCGCCGTGTTGCGATGCCGTGCCAAGGAGAAAGGGCATGAAACGGATACTCGTCGCCGTCGCGCTGTCGGCGGCAATCGTGCGGCCGGCCGCCGCGGAACCACCGCGCGCCGGCGACGGAAAACTGGTCGACGAAGCGCACATGACGCTGTACGTGTTCGATCGCGATGCGCCCGGCAAGAGCGCGTGCGACAGCGCGTGCGCGGCCAACTGGCCGCCTGCGCTTGCCGACGCGTACGACAAGGCAACCGGCGCGCTGAGTCTCGTCGCGCGCGACGACGGCAGCAAGCAATGGGCGTACCGCGGGCGCCCGCTGTATCGCTGGAAGCTGGATCGCAAGCCCGGCGACGCGGGCGGCGACGGGATCGGCGGCATGTGGCACGTCGCGCGTCCGTGACCGCACGGCGGTGCGCGAGGCATCCCGATGAGCTACGAATCGGATCTGCTGGTGTGGTTGCCGCATCTCACGCGCTATGCGCGCGCGCTGACGGGCGACCGGGCCTGGGCGGACGATCTCGTGCAGGACACGCTCGAGCGTGCGCTGAATCGCCCGCCACGCGACTGCGGCAACCTGCGCGCGTGGCTGCTGACGCTGCTGCGGCACCGCTTCATCGACCAGTTGCGCGCGCGGCACGAGATCGCGGTCGACGATGCAACGGCGCCGTGGCAGACGATGGCCGCGCCGGCCGGCGAAATCGGCGGGCTGGTGCTGCGCGACGTGCAGCGCGCGCTGTACCGGCTGCCGGTCGAACAGCGCGAGGTGCTGCTGCTGGTCGCGCTCGAGGAATTGAGCTATCGCGATGCCGCGGAGGTGCTCGGCATCCCGGTGGGCACGGTGATGTCGCGGCTCGCACGGGCGCGCGGGCAGATGCGCGCGCTGCTTTCGGACGAGCCGTCGGCGCACGGCACGGCTTCACTACGAGTGATCGGGAAGACATGATGGACGATCCGCACAAGCCTTCGAACGAGCGGGACGACGATGCGTCGGCGCAACTGCTGTCCGCGCTGCTGGACGGCGAGCTGTCCGGGCACGAGCGTCGCGAGGTGCTCGAGCGCGTGCTGGCCGACCCGGAGGAAGCCGAACGATTCGCGCATTACCGGGCGCAGCGCGATGCGCTGCAGGCGCTGTTCCCGCTGCCGGGCGCCGCGTCCGCGCTGTTCGTGCAGCGCCGTGCGCCGCGCCGGCGCGGGATCGCCTATGCGTTCGCGGGGCTCGCGGCCGGGCTGCTGATCGGCATCGCGCTGCATGTGGGCTGGATGGCGTTCGACCGCGAACCGGCGTTCGCAGCGCGCGCGG
>NZ_JAAGPG010000951.1:0-234 GCF_017104665.1 Burkholderia sp. Se-20378
TATAAAAAAAAAAAAAAAAAACATCAGGGTCGGGGAGGACACATAAGATAACTGAAGAGAGTCAGGTGATCACGTCACATAAGTAGAGTCGGTCGTAACTCAGGCCCATACTGCGCAGAGTCGACAACTCACACATGCAGCACACTGACCCCACGAGGATCGCTATACAGCGCTGGAACGCTAAGCGACACCATACCAAAAATCAGAACAAAAACATGATACCACAGCACCACA
>NZ_JAAGPG010000952.1:0-1704 GCF_017104665.1 Burkholderia sp. Se-20378
CGTCGGCCGCGAGGGCCGCCTGCGCGGCCGCGAAGCCCGCCGCGCAGACCAGCACCGCGACCCGGGATCGCGCCATCGTCTAGTCGGCCTTGAAGCGGGACAGGTACGCGCGTTGCAGCCACGCGTCCGGAATGTCGCGCCACGCGTAGTCGGTGTAGCGCATCACGGTGACCCAGCCGGGATCGAGCCCGTCGATGATGACGGTTTCCGTCGGCCGCGCCGCGCCCAGCTGCTCCTGGTAGTGCCGGTAGTACGCGATTTTCAGCACGCTGCCGCTGGCCGCGAAGAAGCGCGCCTTGACCGGCCGCTTCGTGTCGCTCGCGATCCACAGGTCGATCGCGTGGTACGTGACGTCCGGCGCGCGCGCCGTCAGGTGCAGCCGGTAGCAGTGCCGGCTCTGGTGCTCGCCGTCCGCCACGTTCTCCTCGCCCGCGAGCGACGCATCGTAGTCGTTGGCCCAGTTGACGGTCACGACGTCGCCGTTCGCGGCCTGGCCGAGCAGGCGCTGCTGCGGCGAGATCCGCACGCTGGCCTGGCTCGACGGATCGTAGAACCACAGGTCGTTGCCGTTCTTCAGCATCAGCTTGTTCGCGTCGCGGGCCGGTGCGACGAACTGCACCAGCGTGCGGAACTGGCTGGTTGCCGGGTCCGCCTTCGAATAGATCTTCAGCACCTCGGCGTCCGTCTGCTGTCCGTTGCGAAATTCGAGCAGGGTCGTCGTCAGGCCGAACGGCTTGTCGGGGTTGCGCACCGCGTCGCTTTGCGCGAGCAGTTGTTGCGCCGACGGGTCTGCCGCCGCGGCCGCGGTGGCGGCGATCGCGAGCAGCATCGCCGCGGCGCGCAGGATCGTGATGGGGAATCTCATGGTGGCGGCTCCTGGTCAGGCGAAACGCAGCGCGTCCACGATCGGCAGGCGGGCGGCACGGTGCGCGGGCAGCCAGGCCGAGAGCGTCGCGACCACGGTCACGCCGAGCGCGTAGCGCGCGATCATCCCGAATTCGCCCCACACGCGTACTGACAGCGCGACCGGATCGGTCTGCCCGGGCGGCGTCCAGTGCAGGCCGGCGCGGTTGATCGCGACACCCGCCGCCAGCGCGAGGACGGTGCCTGCCACCGCGCCGCAGAGGCCGAGCAGGCACCCTTCGCAGACGAACAGGCGGCGAATGCCGGCGCCGCGCAGGCCGAGTGCGCGCAGCGTGCCGATCTCGTGCGTGCGCTCCATCACGGCCATGTTCATGGTGTTGCCGACCGTGAACAGCACGATCGTGGCGATCAAGACCGCGATGAAGCCGAAGATCGCGCCGAACATGCCGGTGACCTGGCCGTACTGCGGGTTCAGCGTCGCGAAGCCGAGCACCTCGAGCGGCTCGCCCGCGAGCCGGGTGCGCAGCAGCGTCTGGATGCGCGCGCGTGCGGCGGGCAGATCGGCCGTGTGCTTCAGCTGCACGACGATGGACGTCACCTTCGCACTCGGGCCGCTGCCGTAGACGAGCTGCTGCGCCTGCGGCAGATGCACCTGCACGAACATGTCGTCGACCTGCTTGACGCCTTGCTTCTGCGCGGCGATCACCGACAGTTCGGCGACGTTCGGTGCGCCGTACGCGTTCGACGTCAGCAACTCGAGACGGGCGAGCCCGCTGCGGTGCACGGGCTTCGCGGCGGCCTCGGCCTGCGAGAGCGACGCGATGTCGTCGGGCAGGTCCG
>NZ_JAAGPG010000953.1:0-234 GCF_017104665.1 Burkholderia sp. Se-20378
TACAAAAAAAAAAAAAAAAAAAAAACAAAAAGTCCGCCACTTCTGACCCACAGAAATCAGCCATCCTGTACCATGTACAAAATGAAGCGTCCTCGCTAACGTAGCCAGCCCGGGACTCTCCACACTCGCAATCCACATCAAGTCGTCCTACAGCACCCTAATCAACACGTGACACTGCTCACTCACGTACCTACCACCATCAGTCACTACTACCCACCCGATACAACCTACTCA
>NZ_JAAGPG010000954.1:0-1864 GCF_017104665.1 Burkholderia sp. Se-20378
AGCCGATCCACGCGATCGCGGCGAGCGTGTGCTGGTAGCCGGCGAACCACGCGTCGTGCGAGTCGTTCGTCGTGCCGGTCTTGCCCGCGAGGTCGGTGCGCTTCAGCACATTGGTCCGCGCGCCCGTTGGCGGGCCGGTCTTGGCCGGGAGGTCGGGGCGCGTCAGCCAATTGGTCCGCGCGCCCGGGCCGCGCTGCGCGACGCGCTGCTGATCCGTACGTGGAGCGGCGTCGAAGGCTGCACGCCCGACCACAACCCGATCATCGGTGCAAGCCGCACGACGCCGCGCCTGCTGCATGCATTCGGTTTTTCCGGCGGCGGCTTCCTGCTCGCGCCGGGTGTCGGCGACGTGCTCGCCGATCTCGTCACGGCCGGCGAAACCGCCACGCCGCTCGATGCGTTCTCGATCGGCCGCTTCGCGCCGCAAGCCACGCCGACCACCCCTTTCCCCCAAGAGGAGACCCACAAATGAAACTGCTCGGAACGATCACGGCGGCCGCCGCCCTCTGCCTCGCCGGCGCGAGTGCGCCCGCGTTCGCGCAAACGAAGACGATCTACGTCGGCATGAACGGCGGCCCGATGGAAAAGGCCTATACGAGCCAGGTGCTGCCCGACTTCGAGAAGGCGAACAACGTGAAGGTCGTCGTCGTGCCCGGCACGTCGTCGGACGTGCTCGCGAAGCTGCTCGCGAACCGCAACAAGCCGCAGATCCACGTCGCGTTCCTCGACGACGGCGTGATGGCGCGCGCGGTCAGCCTCGGCGTGTGCCAGAAGCTCGACGATTCGCCGGTGCTGAAGGAGCTGTACCCGTTCGCGCGGATGAAGGACGACGTCGGCGCGGGCGTGCAACTCGGGATGACCGGCATCGCGTACAACAAGAAGCTGTTCGCGGACAAGGGCTGGGCGCCGCCGACGTCGTGGATGGATTTCGCGGATCCGAAATACAAGGGCAAGGTCGTGTTCCAGTCGGCGTCGAGCAGCACGTTCGGGCTGCACGGCTTCCTCGCGATCAACCGGCTGCTCGGCGGCAACGAGCAGAACGTCGAGCCGGGCTTCAGCAAGTGGGCGAGCACGGTCGGGCCGAACGTCGTCGAGTACATCCCGAACTCGGCGAAGATCTCCGAGATGGTGCAGACCGGCGAAGCCGGCCTGTTCCCGCTCACGCCGACCGGCGTCGGCGACCTGCAGGACAAGGGCATCCCGGTCGCGTACGCGAACCCGAAGGAAGGCCCCGTGCTGCTGCTCGTCGACCTGTGCGTGGTCGCGAACAACCCCGATCCGCAGCTGGCTCAGAAGCTCGCGCAGTTCCTGCTGTCCGCGCCCGCGCAGACGAAGGCGGCCGAGGCCGGCAGGCAGATCCCGACCAACCGCGTCGCGAAGATGCCCGCCGCGATGCAGCAGAGCCTCGGCAACGTCGACGACCTGGTGCGCAAGGTGACGGTCGTCGACTGGACCGCGATCAACGCCCGCCGCGCGCAGTGGGATACGCGCTGGAACCGGCAGATCGAACGGTAAGCCGGAGCGGGCGCGGGTGCGTTACCGCAGCGTCTCCACGACCGCGCGCGCCACCCCGCTCAACGCATCGCCGCGTTCGAGCGCCGCGCGCGGCCGTGTCGATTCACCGTGTGCATCGAGCGAGCGCGGCGCGAAGTCCGGCGACGACGAGAACTTGACGATCGTCAGCGCGTGCTTCGGATCGACGAGGATCGACTGGCCGAACCGCCCCGCCGCCGCGAACGAACCGTCGCCGTCGTTCACCTGGTACCAGTAGTCGCGATACGCATAGCCGTCCTTGCCCGCGATCACGTTGCCCTTCGCGAACAGCGCCGCGTTGTGCGCGGGCTGCAGCGCCGCGCGAATCGTC
>NZ_JAAGPG010000955.1:0-1821 GCF_017104665.1 Burkholderia sp. Se-20378
CGCCGGTTGCGCGGCGCTGGCCAGCGCCGACGCCGCGATCAGGATCGATGCGGCAGCCGGGCCGACGATCCGGGCCTGCGGGGTGCGACTGTTGCGTGGTCGAAGCATGAACGTCTCCTTGTCATGACTGTGTCGTGGCGCCGCGAGCGCCCGGCTGGCCGGTCGCGGCGCGCGGGTTCGGAACATCAGAACGCGTGGCGGATCCCGATCTGGAAGCCGGACGGATTCTGGCCGCCGTCCGGATACACCTGGAACGTGACCGGATACGCGACGGGCACGCGATGCTGGCTTTTCACGTGCGCGGCGGTCACGTACAGGTCGGTGCGCTTCGACAGCCCGTAGATGTAGCCGATCACGCCGCCGGTCGCGCTCGAAATGCTCGTGTTGTTGTCGTCGTGGCGATGGACGACGCTCAGGTACACGCGGTTGATGCCGTCGATGTTCCAGCGCGCGCCGATCTGCGCATCCCAGCCCTGCGAATTGAATGCGACGTACGGCGGATACGCGTAGTAGCCGTTGTACGTGTGGTAGATCACGGTCGGCTCGAAGCCGCCGAAGCGGTACACGGCCGAGAAATAGTTGTCGCGCGACGAATGGATCTGCGACGAGCGGAAGATGTCGCGCGTGTACTGCAGCTCGCTCACGGCGCCGAGGAACAGCGGCCCGTTGCGGTATTCGATGCCGGTGCTGAAGAAGCGCCCGGCGCGCGTGCCGTCGCCGAGCCCGGTCGTGATCATCACGCGCCCGGTGAAGCCGTGGAAGGTCGGCGTCTTGTACTGCAGCGCGTTGTCGACGCGATAGGTCGCGTAGAAGAACTGCATGTCGTTGACCATGCTGAAGTCGGCCGCCCACGTCGGGTCTGCATAGCCGGCGAGCCAGTACGACGGCGTGAACTGGCGGCCCATCGTCAGCTCGCCCCAGTTGCCCTTGAGGCCGACGAACGATTGCCGGAACTGCGTCGACTGCACGCCGGTGTTCGCTGAAAACATCGGTTCGATCGTGAAGACCGCCTTGTTGCCGCCGCCGAGTTCCTCGACGCCGCTCAGGTTGAAGCGCGAATTGTTCAGACCGCCGCTCGACATCCGCGTGATGTTGCCGCCCGGGCCCGACGAAATCAGGTGCTCGATGTTCAGGTCCATGTAACCCGACAGCCAGATGCGCGACTGCGCATGCGCACCGGCGCAGGCGAGCAGCATGACACTGGACGCGATCAGCTTCTTTTTCATTCGGTCTCCAAATAGTCGTCGTTGTTTTCCGGGGCGAAGCGGCTTGCGCCGGACGGGCATCGTGCGAGGCGATCCCGCGGGCGGCGGCCGGTTCGCATGACGCGAGCGGGACGCGGGCCGTGCCGGTTCATGAATCGCGTTTGTGTATACATGAACTGAGAAAAATTATACGCACGGACGTTGATGAATTCGAAGCACTTCTTTTTTATACAAAACAGCGGTTTGGTTATAGCGGGTAGACCCGGATACGCGATGCGCACTGCGTCAGAACAGGTGCCGGATGCCGAGCGCCCAGGTCGCCGCGACGCCGCTGCCGCCGAGCCGGTCGTACCCGGCCAGCGCATAGACGTCGGTGCGCCGCGACAGCGTGTAGTCGAGCCCGGCCACGCCCGTGTTGCGCGACACGGCCGTGCGCAACGCGGTGCGGCGCGTGTACGCCCATTCGCCGAGCGCGGACAGCCGCGACGTGACGGGTACCGACACGCCGGCTTCGAACGTGTGCGAACCGGTGTCGGTCGCGGTCGTGCGCGTGCCCTGGATCGCGCCGTACAGCGTGATGCGCGGGAACGCGTACGCAAAGCCGGCGAGATACGCG
>NZ_JAAGPG010000095.1:0-22076 GCF_017104665.1 Burkholderia sp. Se-20378
TCAGCGCCGCGCCGACGCCGGCCAGCGCGCGGGCGGCGATCAGCACCGCAATCGAAGGCGCGAGCGCGCACAGCAGCGACGCGACGGTGAAGAGGGCCGTGCCCGCGATGAAGATGCGGCGCCGGCCGTGCAGGTCGGCGAGCAGCCCGCCGGTCAGCAGCAGCACCGCGTAAGTGAGGTTGTAACTGTCGACGACCCATTGCAATGCGCCGACGCCCGCGTGGAAATAGTCGCCGATCGCACGCGTCGCGAGATTGACGACGGCCGTGTCGACCTGCGCGACGAGCACCGCGAGGCACAGGGTCAGCAGCGTCATGCCGCGCCGTTCGGCGGTGGCGCAGGCGGCCGGGGCGAGATGACCCGAATTCGGCACGATAGGTCGCTCCTTGAACGTCGTTCGATTCATGCTGCGCCGGGCCTGCTGACAGCATCGTGTCAGCAGGCGCTGCATCCGGTGTCTCGGGGCATGACGATGCGCATGGTTCATGCCGGGCAGTCGTTCATCCGATCGGACGATTCGGCGTCGATACGCGGGCGATAGGGTCTGTCACGGCGCGTATGCGCCACCCCCGCGCCCGTCACCATCGACAGAGGACCCGCATGACACTGTCCGCCCGCAAGCCGCCTGGTTCGGCCCCGTTCTCCCGCCACGCGCCTTTCCCCCGTCGTCCACGAGTCAGGCGCATCGTGTGTGCCACCGCGCTCGCCGTGTCGGCTGTGCTGTCCGCGCCGGCCGCCAGCGCGGACGAGCCGGCAACCGGCACGCTGATCCGCGAAGCCTACGACTACGCGTTTCCGCTTTTCAAGCTGTCGCAGTACCGCTGGACGGCGCTGGAAACGACCGGCGCACGCACCAGCACGACGTTGAACCGGTTCGCACACGCGCGCGAGATCGCCACGCCCGACGATCGCTGGGCCAATTCGCCGATCGTCGACGCGCTGTATTCGACCGCCTGGATCGATCTCGCACACGGCCCGGTCATGATCGATACGCCCGACACGGCCGGGCGCTATACGGTCCTGACGTTGATCGATTTCTACTCGAACACGTTTTTCTATGCCGGGCACCGCACGACGGGCACGGCGCCGCAGCATTACCTGCTGGTCGGGCCCGGCTGGAAGGGGGGCCGTTCCGGATGGGGTGCGGCTGGTTCGCGCGCCGGCCAACGACGTCTACGTCAATTTGCGTGTCGCGGTTGACGGGCCGGCCGATCTCGCGGCCGCCCATGCCATGCAGGACGGGTTCCGCATCACGCCCGAAAGTGCCGCCGCGGACGTAAACGTGCATGCCCCGTCACGCATCCGGCCGCGCGGCGACGATGCGCAGAACTTCGTCGCGATCGCGAACCAGATGCTGGCGCTCGATCCGCCGCCCGCGCATGATCGCGCGCTGATCGAACGGTATCGCCGCATCGGCATCTGCGGTGCCGAATGTTCGTGGGATCGACTGCCGGACGATGTCCGCGCGGCGTGGACGGCGGCCTATCCGGCGCTCGAGCAGCAGTTCGTGAAGACCTACCTTGCCGCGGCAGGATCGCACGGCTGGATCAACTACAACCCGCCGGGGTCGAAGCTCGGCACGACCGAGCAGCGCGACTATCCGTTGCGTGCGCTCGCCCTGGCGATGGGAATGGGGATTCTCGGCGTGAGCCGCGACGAAGCCAATTACTGGATCACGTTCCGCGACGCGCACGCGCAGCCGTTGCTCGGCAGCCGCCGCTATCGGTTGCGCCTGCCGCCGGGCGGGATTCCGTCGAACGCGTTCTGGTCGGTGTCGCTGTATTCGGTCGATCCGGACGGCCAGTTCCTGAACGCCAATCCGATCGGCCGCTACCAGATCGGCAGCCGCACGCGCGGCCTGGCCGTCAATCCGGACGGCAGTATCGACATCGTGCTGCAGGCGGCGCGCCCCGATGGCGCGTCGGCCGCGAACTGGCTGCCGACGCCGGCCGACGGTCGGCCGTTCACGCTGTTCGCGCGCGCCTACGAGCCGACCGGCAGCGTGCTGCAAGGGACGTTCGCGATGCCGTCGGCGGAGCCGGTGCAATAACCGGCGCGTTCAGAAAAGAAAACGGGGCGCATCGCGCCCCGTTTCACATGATCGACGCGGTACCGGGTGATGCAACCCGATACCGCGTCGAGTCCGTCGATTACGCCGCCACCTCCCGCGCCCGCACCATCGTCAGTGCCGCATCCTCGATCATGTCTTCCTGCCCGCCGACGAGCCGTTGCCGGCCCAGTTCGACGAGGATGTCGCGCGCGGGAATCCCGTACTTCGCTTCCGCGCGCTTCGCGAACAGCAGGAACGACGAGTAGACGCCCGCATAGCCGAGCGTCAGTGCATCGCGGTCGAGGCGGATCGGCGCGTCCATGATCGGCACGACGAGATCCTCGGCGACGTCCGAGATCGCGAACACGTCGACGCCGGTTTCAATCCCCATCCGGTCGCACACCGCGACGAACACTTCCATCGGCGTGTTGCCCGCACCGGCGCCCAGGCCGGCCGCGGCCGCGTCGATCCGGTTCGCGCCGGCGGCAACCGCCGCGACCGAGTTCGCGACGCCCATCGCGAGGTTGTGGTGGCCGTGGAAGCCGAGTTCCGTCTCCGGCTTCAGCGCGTCGCGCACCTGGCTGATGCGGGCGGTCACGTCGTCGGGCAGCATGTGGCCGGCCGAATCGGTGATGTAGATGCAGTTCGCGCCGTACGATTCCATCAGCTTCGCCTGCACGACGAGCTGCTCCGGCGACGACATGTGCGCCATCATCAGGAAGCCGACCGTATCGAGCCCGAGCGTGCGCGCGAGGCCGATGTGCTGCTCCGACACGTCGGCCTCGGTGCAGTGCGTTGCGACGCGGATCGTGCCGACGCCGAGTTCGTGCGCCATGCGCAGGTGCTCGACGGTGCCGATGCCGGGCAGCAGCAGCGCCGACACCTTCGCCTGCTTCAGCTCCGGAATCACGGCGCTCAGGTACGCCTCGTCGGTATGCGCCGGGAAACCGTAGTTGACCGATGCGCCGCCGAGCCCGTCGCCGTGCGTAACCTCGATCAGCGGCACGCCGGCCGCGTCGAGCCCGCGCGCGATGTTGCGCATCTGGTCGAGCGTGATCTGGTGGCGCTTCGGGTGCATCCCGTCGCGCAGCGACATGTCGTGGACGGTGATCTTCTTGCCTGCAAGTGACATTGCGTGGCTCCTCAACTCAAGCGGTGGCGGCCGTCGCGGCCAGCATCTGTTCGGCGAAACGCTCGGCCGTGGCGGCCGCGGCGGCGGTCATGATGTCGAGGTTGCCCGCGTACTTCGGCAGGTAGTCGCCGAGCCCTTCGACTTCCATGAACACCGACACGCGATTGCCGTCGAACACCGGGCCATTCTTCAGCGTGTAGCCGGGCACGTAGCGCTGCACTTCCTTGACCATCGCATGCACGGACGCGGTAATTGCATCGACGTCGGGCGGCCCGTCGGTCAGGCAGTGGATCGTGTCGCGCATGATCAGCGGCGGCTCGGCCGGGTTGATCACGATGATCGCCTTGCCCTTGCGGGCGCCGCCGACCTGTTCGATCGCACCGGACGTCGTGCGCGTGAATTCGTCGATGTTCTTGCGCGTGCCGGGGCCGACCGAGCGCGACGACACGGTCGCGACGATCTCGCCGTACGCAACCGGCTGCACGCGCGATACCGCATACACCATCGGGATCGTCGCCTGGCCGCCGCAGGTCACCATGTTCACGTTCGTCTGCGCGCTGTCGAGGTGCGCGTCGAGGTTCACCGGCGGCACGCAGTACGGCCCGATCGCGGCGGGAGTCAGGTCGATCATCTTCACGCCGAGCGCGGTGAGCTTGTCGGAGTTGTCGCGGTGCACGTAGGCCGAGGTCGCGTCGAACGCGATGCGGATATCGTCGGCGACGACGTGCGGCAGCAGCCCGTCGACGCCCTTGTCGGTCGTCTTCAGGCCGAACTCGCGCGCCCGCGCGAGGCCGTCGGACGCCGGATCGACGCCGACCATCCACACGGGTTCGAGCACCGTCGAGCGGCGCAGCTTGTAGAGCAGGTCGGTGCCGATGTTGCCGGGCCCGATCAGTGCGCATTTGATTTTCTTCATCAGGATGGTTCCTTTAGATAAAGCGGACGTCGCAACTGCCGATGCCGGAGATGTGCATCGACAGTGCGTCGCCGGCCGTGACCGGAATCAGTTTCGCGAGCGAGCCGGACAGCACGATCTCGCCGGCGAGCAGTGGCACGTCGTACGCGGCGAGCGTGTTCGCGAGCCACGCGACCGCGTCGGCGGGATGGCCGAGCGCCGCGTCGCCGCGCCCTTGCGCGACTTGCTCGCCGTTCTTGTCGATCGTCATCTCGCACGCGGCGAGGTCGAGCGTGCGCGGATCGACGCGCGCGTCGCCGAGCACGTACACGCCGCACGACGCGTTGTCGGCGACGGTGTCCTCGATGCGGATCGCCCAGTCGCGGATGCGCGAGTCGACGATCTCGAAGCAGGGCGCGACGGCGGCCGTCGCGGCGATCACGTCGGTGCGGTCGATGCCGGGGCCGCGCAGGTCGCGCGCGAGGATGAACGCGATCTCGCCTTCGGCGCGCGGCGCGATCAGCGAATCGGCGGCGATCGCTTCGCCGGCCGCGTAGTGCATGCCGGACAGCAGGATGCCGAAATCGGGCTGGCGCACGTTCAGCATGTCCTGCACGGCCTGGCTCGTCACGCCGATCTTCTTGCCGACCACAGCCTCACCGTGTTCGACGCGGCGTTCGATGAAGCGCTGCTGGATGCGGTAGGCGTCGTCGAGCGACAGGCGGCGCGGGCGGCTCGACAGCGGCGCGACCGGCGCACGCGCGTGCCACGCGGCGTACAGCTCGTCGCCGAGCGTCGTATGCAGGCGGGAAGACATGAAAGGGCCCTCGAATCTCGAATGGAAAAGGCCGCCGTCGCGGGCGGCGTCGGGCGCCGGAGCGGGGCTCCGGCGCGTGGGTCGCGGGCGTGCCGCGTCAACCGGTTGCTTAGTTACCCGAACTGCGGATCGCGTCCGGCGAGAAGTACGCCTCGTTGAACTGCGGGCTGTTGTCGAGCTTCGGCATCGGGCCTTCGTTCGTCAGGCGGTCGGCCATGTACGCGCCGGAGATCAGGTCGTGATAGAACACGACGCCCGGGTAGAACACCTTCGCGTCATACGCGTACAGCGTCGTCGCGACGTTGGTGCGCCACAGCTGGCCGCGCGCGTCGTAGTTGTCGGCGAGCAGCGTCATCCACGAATCCTCGTCGATGTACAGCACGCGCTTCGCATACTGGTGGCGGTAGTTGCTCTTCAGCGTCGCCTGCAGCACCCACACGCGATGCAGCTCGTAGCGGATGTACGACGGGTTCTCGTGGCCCTTGGTCAGCAGGTCCGCGTACTTCACCGAGCTGTCCATCGCCTTGTAGTTGTCGTACGGCACGTAGATCTCGCGCTTGCCGACGATCTTCCAGTCGTAGCGGTCGCCGGGGCCGTTGTACAGGCGGTCGTCGTCGACGGTGCGGAAGCCGCCCGGGCCTTGCGGCTGGTCATAGCCGTACTCGGGCGCCTGGCGCACGCGCCGCGTGCCGGGGTTGTACATCCACGTGCGCGACGAGTTGTCCGCGCCGGCCTTGTCCCAGTTCGTGAAGCCGACGATCAGCGAGCCGCGGTCGGACAGCGGCAGCTCCGTCGCGTTGCGGTAGTACGTGCGGTTGTTCAGGTCGCTTTTCACGTCGAACTTGCCGGAGTTGCGCGGCGAGTAAATGTCGTAGCGCACCTTGCCCCACGCGATGTTGCCGTCGGAGTACACGACCGCCTGGTCGTAGGTGGCCTGCTCGGCGCCGATCGCCGACGAGAAGCGCTGGTTCCACAGCAGCTCGGCAGCGGTTTTCGGGATCGGGTACGGCACCGTCGGCGGCGCGTTCGTGAGGCCGTTCGCGTCGGACGTCATCGTCGAATCCGGCGAGTACGCGCGGATGTCCTTGTACACGGAATCCGCGTAGCGGAAGTCGCGATGGCTCGGGTAGACGTTGATCTTGAACGAAGCCGGGTAGCGCTTGAACATCGCCTTCTGGCCGTCGGTCAGGTGCTCGGCGTACTGCGCCATGTTTTCCGCGGTGATCGTCGCGACCGGCTTGTCGCTCGCGAACGGATCGGGGTAGCGGCTGCCGCGCTTGTACTGCACGTCCGGCGGCGTGCCGAGCCACTTGCCCGACCACTCGGGCACGCCGCTGTCCTTGCTCGCGGCGCGCACCGCGCCCATCGGCGTCAGCGGGCCGTCGAGCGCCTTCAGGTCGTCCGGCGTGACCTTCGGGAACGACGCCGTCGCGACGACCGCGCACGCGGCCATCACCGACGCGCGCAGGAGGGGGAGATGAATGCGTTTCATATCGGTCCTCATAGTGCTAAATGACGAGCGGCCGGGCCGCTCAGAAGTGGTAGGTCGCCGTGGCCAGCACGTAGTCGCGATCCGCGAGCGGGCGCGTGACCGGGTTCGGCGATCCGAGGAACTTCGCGTAGACGAGCGACAGCTGCAGGTTGCTCAGGCGCGTGAAGGTCACGCCGGCGGTCACGCGGTGGTCGCCCTGGCCCGTCAGCGAGCCGAGCGCGCCGGCGAGCGGCGACGTGCCCGTCAGGTCGTGCGTGTAGGTCAGCGGCACGTCGAGATCCCAGCCGTTGAACACGTTCTTGTAGCTGAGCGTCCACGCGATCTCCATCGCGAGCGCGTTGCGCGAATTCGCGAGCGTGGTCGAGCCGTCGAGCTCCGAGATGCTGCCCGCATGCACGTACGTGAGTTCGCCGATCAGCGACTGCGAATTCGCGAGGAAGCTCGGCCCGATCGAGTAGATGCCCGACAGGTTCGTCTGCAGCACGTTCGCGCGGGTCGACTGGGGGCCCGTCGGCGTGTTGACGAGCACCGCCGCGCCCTGGCGGTACGACACTTCACCGGCGACGTTCACGGGGCCGACCTGCGTCGAGAAGCTCGCGCCGGTCAGCTTGATGTTGCTGAAGTAGGTCTGCTGGTACTGGAGCGTCGGGAAGTAGGTCGTGACGACGCTCGGGTTCATGTCGTTGTAGTGCAGGTGATACAGGCCGAGCTCGGTGTCGCCGAGGACGCGGAAGCGCGCGCCGATCCCCCACTGGTTGCGGGCGCTCGGCTTGTCGTCCGGGCCGCGCGGAATGATCATCCCGCCCGGGCCGATGATGTACTGCGCACCGGGGCCCGTGACGTCGGAATAGCTCCAGTACGTGCCGGGCGCGGTCAGCCGGTTCTGCTGGTACGAGAACTGGTAGTAGCCGAGCAGGCTGAAGTTCGGCGTGATCTGCCACTGCGTCGAGATCTGCGGCACCGGCAGCAGGATGTCCTTCACTTCGGCGCCGGCCATGTACGACTTGGTCGCGTCGGACGGCCCCTGTGCGCCCGCGATGTTCGGGAAGAACAGGCTTTCACCCCACGCGACGACCTGGTCGCCGACCTTCACGTTCAGGCTCGTCGAGCCGATGTGGAACGTGTTGTACGCATACGCGGCGAGCAGCGTCGTGTGGCCGCCCGACCAGTAGCGCGCATCGCTCGTGAAGTTGTTGTACTGGCCCGACTGGTTCACGGTGCCCGGCGCGTCGTTGTAGTTCGGACGGTGATACGCCTGGTCGTAGAACGTATCGGCGCGCACGAACACGCCCCAGTCGTCGTGCTTGAGGTTCACTTCGCCGAGCAGGCTGACCTGGTTCTCGATCAGCTTGTTCTTCGCGAAGTTGCGGTCGCCGTCGTCGCCGTTGATGTTCGCCGGCGTGAGGAGATTGCCGCTCGGTGCGCGGGTGCGCATGCCGAGGCCGTAGCTGAGCGTGAACGTGTAGTCCAGCGTCGTGTCGGCGCCCAGCTCGATCGTGCTGCCTGCGTGCGCACTGGGCACGGCGCACGTCAGCAGCGCGGCGGCCAGCGTCGACAGCGTGGCGGTTGCCCGCTTGTCGGTACGGCGCGAAATCCGTTGATGCATGGTGTCTCCTCTTGGGGGTATCGACGACGGTCGACTGTGTGTGTTGTCGTGAGAGGCAGAGTAGGGAGATCGCGGTAGCAGGGAATCGTCAAAATGAACTAGATGACTTCCCTAGGACTGGCAACGATTCGTGCCGCACCGATTGCCCTGCGTGCATCAACGTGCAGTCGCCTGCGCGGCCGTGAGGAACGCGGGGCGCTCGCCGCCGCCGTCGAGACGCAGGTTCGCGCCCGACGTGTACGACGCTTCCGGCGAGGCGAGGAACAGGCACGCGGCAGCGACGTCGTCGGGGGTCGCGAGCCGTCCGGCGGGAATCGTCGCGCGGATCGCGTCGAGTGCAGCGTCGTCGCCGTAGTGGCCCTCGGTGGCCGATTCCGTCTGCACGAGGCTCGGGCTGATCGCGCACACGCGTACGCGCGGCGCCCACTCGACCGCGAGCGACGTGACTGCGTTGACGAGGCCCGCTTTCGCGGCGCCGTACGCGGCCGTGCCGGGTGAGGGGCGCGATGCGCTGACGCTCGCGATGAACAGCATCACGCCGCCGTCGGGCTGCGGCTGCATGATCGCGTTCACGCGCTGCGCGAGCTGCAGCGGCGCGATCAGGTTCAGCCGGACGATCGACTCGGTGAAGCGCGGCGACGCATCGGCCGCGAGCGCGAACGGCGAGCCGCCCGCGTTGTTGACGAGCACGTCGAGCCCGCCCGCCGCATCGCGGATCGCCGCGAGCATCGCGTCGACCTGTTCGATGTCGCGCAGGTCGGCCGCGACGAACGTCGCCGTGCGGCCGCCGGCCGACGGCGGCGTGTCGGGCGCGCTGCGTCCGCAGACGAACACGCGCGCCCCCGCCGCGAGAAACCGTTCGGCGATGCGCCGCCCGATGCCCTTGGTGCCGCCCGTCACGAGCACTGTCTTGCCGCTGTAGTCGAATCCGTTCATCGTTGCCTCCGTTTCGGTGGGCCGATGATAGGAAGAAGCGCGCGCGGCTTCGTAGTCTGAAAGGATGATGCCGGCCGGCGCCGGCGGCGCAATCATCGTGGCAGACATCCATCGAACGACGAAGGAGACAACCCGCGATGACGATCCCCACGACGCCGCCGGCCGGCATCTTCACCGACGTGCCGGGCGGCCTGCGCCTGCACCACTACGAGGCGGGCGAAGGCCGGCCGGTGGTGTTCATCCACGGCAGCGGCCCGGGCGCCAGCGGTTTCAGCAACTTCAAGCACAACGTGCCCGCGTTCGCGGCGGCCGGCTATCGCGCGATCGTCGTCGACCTGCCCGGTTACGGGCAGTCGTCGAAGCCGTCCGACGTTGCCTATACGCTCGATTTCTTCGTCGGCGCGCTGCATGCGCAGCTGAACGCGCTCGGCATCGGGCCGGCCGTGCTGCTCGGCAACTCGCTCGGCGGCGCGATCGCGCTCAAGTACGCACTCGATTACCCGGACGAAGTCGACGGGCTGATCATGATGGCGCCGGGCGGCGTCGAGGATCGCGACACCTATTTCCGGATGGAAGGCATTCAGCGGATGGTGAAGCTGTTCACCAATCGCCAGATGAATGACGACACGATGCGCGAGCTGCTGACGCTGCTCGTGCACGACCCGGCGATCGTCACCGACGCGCTCGTCACGGAGCGGATGAAGGTGTGCGTCGAGCAGCCGACCGAAGTGCTGTCGACGATGAGCGTGCCGAACCTGACCGACGCGCTCGGCGACCTGCGTACGCCGGTGCTCGGTTTCTGGGGCACGGACGACCGCTTCAATCCGGTCGGCGGCGCGCTGAAATTCCTCGAACGCTGCCGCGATGCGCGCTTCGTGCTGATGAACCGGTGCGGCCACTGGGTGATGGTGGAACACGCCGACTATTTCAATCGGGAATGCCTCGATTTCCTTGCGACGCGGAATACGCGATAACGCCGGATGCCCTTGACGGCCGGCCTCGATGCGGGCGGCCCGTCCGAACCCCTACATGGAGACAACATGAAGCTCATCGAAGACCTGTTCGACCTGCGCGGCAAGGTGGCCGCGATCACCGGCGGCGCGCGCGGCATCGGCGCGGAGACCGCGCGCACGCTGGCTGCCGCCGGCGCGAGCGTCGCGATTCTCGACGTGCTGTCGCAACCGGCGGAAGCGCTGGTCGAGGAAATCCGTGCGCAAGGCGGCCAGGCCGCGTTCTGGTCGCTCGACGTCACGCACGAGGCCGACGTGGCGCGCGTGTTCGGCGAGATCGTCGCGCGCTTCGGGCGCCTCGACGTGCTCGTGAACAACGCGGGCATCGAAGGCCACAACGTACCGACGCACGAGCTCACGCTCGCGCAGTGGCAGCGCGTGCAGGACGTGAACGTCAACGGCGTGTTCCTGTGCACGCGTGCGGCGATTCCGCATATCGACGCGGCCGGCGGCGGCTCGATCGTGAACCTGTCGTCGATGTACGGGATCGTCGGCGGGCCGGACGTGCCCGCGTATCACGCGTCGAAGGCCGCGGTACGGATGATGGCGAAGGTCGACGCGATGCTGTACGCGGCGAAGAACATCCGCGCGAACTCGGTGCATCCCGGCTATATCCGCACGCCGATGCTCGAGGACGCATTCCGCCAGATGGGGCAGGACCCCGATCGTGCGTTCGAGTACATGCAGACCAACGTGCCGATGGCGAAGATCGGCAGCCCGCGCGACATCGCGGCCGGCATCCTGTATCTCGTGTCGCCGGCAGGCCGTTACGTGACGGGCGCGGAGCTCGTGATCGACGGCGGGTTTACCGCGCGCTGACGCGGCGCGGTGCACGCAACGGAACAGGAGACAGGCAGTTGAAAGCGCTCGTGGCAGTAAAACGCGTGGTCGACGCGAACGTGAAGGTCGGCGTGAAATCCGACCGGACGGGCGTCGACATCGCGAACGTGAAGATGTCGATGAACCCGTTCGACGAGATCGCGGTGGAAGAAGCCGTGCGGTTGAAGGAGGCCGGCGTCGTGACCGAAGTGATCGCCGTGTCGGTCGGCGTCGTGCAGGCGCAGGAGACGCTGCGCACGGCGCTCGCGATCGGCGCGGATCGCGCGATCCTCGTCGAATCGAACGACGGCGTCGAGCCGCTCGGCGTCGCGAAGGTGCTGAAGGCGCTGGTCGACAAGGAGCAGCCGCAACTGGTGATCCTCGGCAAGCAGGCAATCGACGACGATTCGAACCAGACCGGCCAGATGCTGGCTGCGCTCGCGGGTTTGCCACAGGCGACGTTCGCATCGAAGGTGGTGGTGGCCGACGGCCGTGCGACGGTCGCGCGTGAAGTCGACGGCGGCGCGGAAACGCTGTCGCTTCAACTGCCTGCGGTCGTCACCACCGACCTGCGCCTGAACGAGCCGCGCTACGTGACGCTGCCGAACATCATGAAGGCGAAGAAGAAGCCGCTCGACGTCGTGAAGCCCGCCGACCTCGGCGTGGACGTGACGCCGCGCCTGAAGGTGCTCAAGGTGAACGAGCCGCCGAAGCGCGCGGCCGGCGTGAAGGTGCCGGACGTGCAGACGCTGGTCGCGAAACTGAAGACCGAAGCCAAGGTGCTGTAACAGGGAACGCAAGGAAATGACGATTCTGGTGATTGCGGAACACGGCAACGCGTCGATCAAGGCCGTGACGCTGAATGCCGTCGCGGCCGCACAGGCGCTCAATGCCGCTGGCGGCGGCGACATTCATGTGCTCGTCGCAGGACACGACGCGCAGGCGGCGGCCGATGCAGCGGCGAAGATCGCCGGTGTGTCGAAGGTGCTGCTGGCCGATGCGCCGCAGCTGGCCGACGGTCTGGCCGAGAACGTCGAAGCGACGGTGATGGGCGTCGCGAACGGCTACTCGCACATCGTCGTGCCGGCCACGGCCTACGGCAAGAACATCGCGCCGCGTATCGCCGCGAAGCTGGATGTCGCACAGATCTCCGAGATCACGGCCGTGGTGTCGGCCGATACGTTCGAGCGCCCGATTTACGCGGGCAACGCGATCGCGACGGTGCAGTCGGGCGATCCGGTCAAGGTGATCACGGTGCGTGCGACGGGGTTCGACGCGGTGGCGGCAGAAGGCGGCAATGCAGTTGTCGAGAAAATCGACGTGGCGGCTGATACGGGCAAAGCGCAGTTCGTGAGCCGTGAAGTGACGAAGCTGGACCGTCCGGAACTCACCAGCGCGAACATCATCGTGTCGGGCGGCCGTGGCCTGGGCAGCGGCGAGAACTACACGAAGGTACTGGAGCCGCTGGCCGACAAGCTTCAAGCCGCACTGGGCGCCTCGCGCGCGGCGGTCGATGCCGGCTTCGTGCCGAACGACTACCAGGTCGGCCAGACCGGCAAGATCGTCGCGCCGCAGCTGTACTTCGCGGTCGGCATCTCGGGGGCGATCCAGCATCTGGCCGGCATGAAGGATTCGAAGGTGATCGTCGCGATCAACAAGGATCCGGAGGCGCCGATCTTCAGCGTGGCCGACTATGGTGTGGTCGGCGACCTGTTCACGCTCGTGCCGGAAGCGGCCGCGGCGCTCTGACCGATGCCGCTGTTCGAATTCAACGGGATGCGGCCGCGCATCGATCCGTCCGCATACGTCGACCCGACCGCGGTCGTGATCGGCGACGTGACGATCGGCGCGCGCTGCTACATCGGCCCGCATGCGAGCCTGCGCGGCGACTTCGGCGCGATCGTCGTCGAAGACGGCAGCAACGTGCAGGACGGCTGCGTGCTGCACGTCGGGATCGGCGAGACGTGCCGGCTCGGCGTCAACAGCCACATCGGCCACGGCGCGATCGTGCATGGCGCGACGCTCGAGCCCGACACGATGATCGGGATGAATGCGGTCGTGATGGACGGTGCGACGATCGGCGCGACGACGATCGTCGCCGCATGCGCGTTCGTGAAGGCCGGCTACGACGTGCCGCGCGGCGTGCTGCTCGCGGGCATGCCGGGGCGCGTCGTGCGACGGCTGAGCGACGCGGAGATCGACGCGAAGGCGAACGGCACGCGGATCTACCAGCAACTGGCGGCGGACTGCCTGAGGACGATCCGGCGGATCGACGCGTGAACCGCGGGCATCCGGGCGCCCCAGGATGTGACGGATTGCCGGGCAGGTTGCCGTTGCCGTAAGATCGGCACAGGCTTTCCCACCGGCATCCGCGTCACATGAAAAAGAACGTCCGTTTGCGGCTCACAGTCATTGCGTCGGCTTTTGCCGTCTACAGCGTTTATATGCACATCCAGCAGTTCATCAGTGGCTGCGTATGGGTCAGGGGCCATCAGCGCTGCAGTTTCGAAAACAGCACGAATTTCGAAGGCTGGATGGATCTCGACCTGATGATCGCCTGCTGCTGGGTCGCCGCGGCGGTGGTGGGCTGGATTTCCGTCATGCAGGCCGCGAAGAAGCCGGGTTGACGGCTGGCGCGTATTTCACGCGAAACCGATCGCTGTCAATCCGTGACAACGATCATCGATGACGCGCCACCGTACGCGACGCCGCCAGGCCGTGGAACCGTTGCCGTCAGAACCGCGTCCGGATCCCCGCGCCGTAGGTGCAGCCGGTCGACAGGTTCGACACGTGATCGTACAGATACCCCGCATAGACATCGGTGCGCTTCGACAGCGGATAGTCGTAGCTGATCGATGCGGTGCTGCGCGCCTGGTCGAGCGCGCTGTTGTCGCGCGAATACGCATACGACGCGAGGATCCGGCCGATGCCGACGGGAATCGTCACGCCGCCTTGCAGCATGTTCACGTGAAAATTGCTACCCGCGAGCGTGTTGGCGACATACGTGTACTCACCGAACAGCTTCACGATGCGCAGGTCGTACGACGCGCCGAGCTGCGCGGTCGTCTGGCTCCTGAAGCCCTTCAGCAGCTTGCCGAGATCGCCCGGCGCGGCGCTGAAGTTCAGGTACTGGTAGACGGCCCCGAGCGCGAGCGCGCCGCGCGTGAACTGCGCCTGCGCCGCGAATTTCTTCGCGCCGTTCTCGCCCGGCTCGTTGCCGGGCGCGTACATGGCCGCGCCGCTCAATCCGCCGAGATCCGGCGTCGAATACTGGATCGCGTTGCTCCATGACGTGCCGCCCGGTATCCCCTGGTCGGTCGGGAAGCCCGGATAGGTGCCGAGGCTGGCGTAAAGCTGCACGATCGTCGGCGAGAACGTGAACGACGCGTAGAACGGATTGAATTTCGCCGATTGCAGGTAGAGCAGGCTGCTCTGCCGCCCGAGCGCGAGCGCGCCGTATGGCGATGCGATACCGACGTACGCGTTGCGGGAAAAGGTCGGGTCGCCGTCGAACGAGCCGAACCGGCCGTTCTGCGGGCGGAAGAAGCCTTCGATCGCGAACACGGCCTTGTAGCCGCCGCCGAGATCCTCCTGGCCGCCGAAACCCCAGAACGACGTCGACAGCCCGCCGCCCATTTGCGCGGCGCCCGGGTTGCCGGGCACGCGCTGGTAGCCGGCCCATGCGTCGACGATGCCGTACAGCTGCACCGTCGATTGCGCGTGGGCGTGAGCGCCGATCGTCAGCGCGGCGACGGGGGCGGCAATGCGGAAGATCCGGTTCAGCGTGGCGAGGCAAATGCGGTTCATCGGCATGATGGGTTCTCTTCGCTCTTTCGTGTTTTCTGATGGCGCGCGCAGGCGGACGCCGCGAACGAGGCGTCGCCATGCCGTGCAAGGGGAGGCGCGGCCGCCGCGCGTGAACCGGTGCCGGCGGTTGCGCCGCGACACCGGTTGCCGCAGGCGGGCGCTAGTTGGGGCGGTGTTCCAGCGATCGCCGCTGCAGCGATGCGGTCACGCCCTTGGCCTTCCTGAACAGGAAGAAATAGAGCTTGATGTACTGGCCGACGAGGATCGCGTTCATGAACGTGCCTTCGCGGATGAACTCGGGTTTGCCGAGAAACGTCAGGCCGATCGCCGCGCTGACGAGCAGCAGCGTGCAGTCGAAGCTCGTCTTGATGTCGCCCCAGCGCCAGCCGGTGCGCTCGAAGATCGCGTTGACGAACATGTCGATCGGCATCAGCACCAGGTTCGCGCGGATCATCAGGAACAGGCCGAACGCGAGCAGCGCATCCGCGAACGCGAGCAGACCCAGTTTCGGCAGGTAGTCCTGGAAGCCGATCGAGCGCGTCAGCATCAGGTTCAGGTCGAGGCAGCTGGCCAGCACGAACGCGGGGAGCAGCGACGCGAGGTGCTTCGCGCGGAAATCCTTGCGCAGCACCAGAAACGTCAGGAACAGCATGAACAGCTCGAGCATGAAGTTGTACGTGCCCTGGCTCAGCGGCCGGTAGACGAGCGTCATCGTCCGGGTCAGGCTGCTTTGCGGCGAGATGCCGATGCCGGCACGGATCGCGAAGCTGATGCCGAGCGTGAGGATATAGATGCCGACGACATAGGTGATCCAGCGCCGGGTGAGGCTGCCGGTATCGATGACTTCCGCTTCCCTTGCATGGTGCGCCATGGTGGTCCCTTGGTTGTCTTCGTGTTGCCGCGCGTGTCGGGGCGCCGGGTGGGCGGCGGCGCGATGCGCTGTCGTGGGGAATGCACGAAGGTATCCGGGCGAAAATGCCGGTGCCATCCGCGATTCCCATAGCCGGCGGGGCTCGCAGGCGCCCGCCGGTCGTCTCCTCCGGTGGCCGGCGTCAGGCCATGAAGCCGAAACGGTCGAGCGAGATGAACAGCGTCAGCAGCTTGTTCACCACCGGTTCGCCCTCGTTGCGGTTGCCGAGCGCTTCCAGCGCGCCGTCGATCGAACGGGTCGCGCCGAGCAGGTCCGACAGGCTCATGTTCGCCATCACGCCGTAGATGTCGAGCGGCAGCACGGCCTTCACGGCACGGTCGTCGGTGACGACGCAGCCGCCCACATACGAATCGACCTGCCGCAGGCAATGGCACATCTCGGCGCTGTCGTTGCCGACCGCGACGAAGTACGCCTTCGGCGCCGGCCAGAACGTCGCCACCGCGCCGCGCTCGATCGACACGCCCTTGAACAGCCCGTTGACCACGTGACGCTTGCCGTTCGCATAGCGCTGCACGACCGAGATGCGGTTGAGCGCGACGCCGGCCACTTCCGGCACGACCTTGCCGTCGCGCAGCGGCACCCACACTTCCTGGAAGAACTTTTCGTGGCCGCGGCCGTACACGTCGAACAGGTAGACCTTCGCCTGCGTCCCGTCTTCGGAGACTTCCAGCGGTACGAGATCCAGTTGCTCGGGCGTCAGGTCGCCGAGGCCGGGCACGGGCTGCTTCACCATGTGCGCGTAGTCGACGTCGGCCTGCTTCAGCAGCTTGCGGTCGCGGGCGACCAGTTCGCCGTCCTTGAACACGTAGCGCGGGTTGATCTTCGACAGGCTGTCGGTCAGCACGATGTCGGCGAAGCGGCCCGGGGTCAGCGACCCGAAGCGGTTGTCCATCCGGAACGCGCGCGCCGTGTAGAGCGTCGCCATCTTGATCGCCTGGATCGGATCGATGCCCATCTCCGCGCACAGCGACACGATCCAGTCCATGTGGCCCTTGGTCATCAGGCGGTCCACCGAGATGTTGTCGGCGCACAGCTGGAAGTTCTCGGACGGCCATTTCCGCTTGACGATCGCGCGCAGCATGATCTTGATCACCTCGGGGCTGCCGACGCCGAACTTGATCTGCGTCTGCAGCCCGTAGCGCACGCTTTTCTCGATGTCGTCCTCCTTCCACACGTCGTGGTTCGCGAATGCGCCGATCGCGGGCATGTAGTTCAGCATCATGTCCGACAGCGCCGTCACGCCCCAGTGCGTGTTCATGAAGCCGCCTTTCGCGCGGCCGAGCGCCGATTTGCGGAAGTCGTCGTCGTTGCCGACGCTGTAGGTCAGGTGTGCGAGTTCGCCGAGGCCGATCACCGGGTCCATCTTCAGCAGCGCGTCGGTCACTTCGACCGACGTCTTCTTGCCGGGCGCGAACGCGAACACGCGATACGGCAGGCGGTCGTGATCGCGGAACAACTGCTCGGTGGCCGGCACGGCCTCGGCGCCGGCCGCGCTGACGAAATCGAGGCATTCGGAGAAGATCGTCGTCGTTCCGCACGGCACGATCGCCTCGGCGAACGCCGCCGGATGCGCGAGTTGCGCATCGAAGTGAATATGCGCGTCGATCAGGCCGGGAATCGCGTAGAGCCCTTCGCCGTCGAATACCTCGCGCACCCGGATCGCGGTTTCGTCCGGGTTCAGCGCCACGATGCGCTTGTCGTACACGAGGATCGAGCCCTGGTAGACCGTCTCGCTGTGCACGTCGAGGATGTTCAGGTTCTTCAGCAGGAGATCGGCTTCCTTCTTCCCGTTGAGAATGTCGAAAATCGCGCGCACCTGGTCGTAGTGCGTCGCAACCTGGTCGCGTTGTCCGGATGCGCCGGCCGTTCTCTCGCTGACTGCTTGGTACATGACTTGTCTCGCTTTCATCGGTTGGTGTGAACCTGCTTTTGCGCCGCAGCAAACGCGGGCGCCGCAACATGCGCGTACCGGCCGGGGTGTGTCGCCGGCCTGCGAACGCGACAGGACCCATGAAAACCGAAGTCACCGTTTCTAAAAAGCAGCGTTTTTTGCACGGAGCGTGCGCTTTTCGAGTACGCTGGGCCGACTCAGGAGATCCGTGCCCATGCTCCACTCACGATTGCTGCGCTACATCGACGAAGTCGCCCGGTGCGGCTCGATCCGTGCGGCCGGCGAGAAGCTTCACGTTGCGCCGTCCGCGATCAACAAGCATGTGCTGCTGCTCGAGGAGGAGATCGGCGAGCCGTTGTTCGAGCGCCTGCCGCGCGGGCTGCGTCTGACGCCGGCCGGCGAAATCCTGCTGGCGCACGTGCGCAGGACGATGTCGGAATACCGGCAGGTCGAGGCCGAGATCCGCAACCTCAACACGCTGCAGAAGGGCGAGGTGATCATCGCGACGGTCACCGGTCTTGCCAGCGGCATTGCCTCCACCGCGGCCGTGAATTTCTGCGCGCAGCATCCTCACATCAAGATTTCGATTCGCGTGATGTCCGTGCGCGAGATCGCCGATGCGCTCGCCAGCGGCGAAGCCGATCTGGGCCTCGGCTTCAACCTGCCGCCGTCGCCGCAGCTCGAAAGCCTGTGGGAAATGGATACGAGCCTCGGCGCGGTGATCTCGCCGAAGCACGCGCTCGCGCGGATGGAGTCGATCCCGCTCGCGTACTGCGCGTCGTATCCGCTGATCTTTGCGGATCGCTCGATGCTGATGCACGGCATCGTCGCCGATACGTTCGAGGAGGCGGGGATCGACGTCGAACCCGTGTTCCGCACCAATTCGATCGAGACGATGAAGCGGCTTGCCGCCGCAAGCGAAAGCATCGCGTTCCTCAGCAAATTCGATATCGCCGAGGAGTACCGTCAGGAGATCCTGACTTACCGGCCGATCCGCGATCGCGCGTTCAGCCGCAACGTGCTGGCGCTCATGCGCCGCGAAAAGCACGGCCGGGGGCTCGCGAGCCTGCTGCTGGCCGAGGAGATCATGGCGATCCTGGGCGAGATGAGCAACTGACGGGGCGCGCGCAGCGCGGCGTCGGCCGCGGTCGACGTTGTGCTTTTTCCTGCCGTGCCGGGATAATGATCCGGCGACGCGCACGTCGCGCGAGGGGAGGCTCCCATGCAATTTCCGACGGGATCGGTGGTCGCGCTCAGTTCGGCTGCCGCGACGATGTTTTCGATGGGCATGCTGTTTCTCGGCTACTGGGGCTGGCACGAGCCACTGCCGTGGCGGTTCGGCGACTACGTCGTGATCCTGCCGGCGCTGGCCGGGTTCGCGTGCCTCGTCAGCGTGCCGTTTCTTGCCACATCGCCGATGAAAGCGCCCGACGACGAAGCGCGGATGTTCGTCGCGCGGCGCGTGTTTCTGTGCGGCGCATGTGCGTTGTGGTGTGCGATCGTCGCGTCGCTGGTGGTGTGAGGCTCGTGCGGGCGACGCGTGAATTACGCAGGGGTGGTGCCGAGATCCACGAAGACGTTGTTGGCGCCTGCCTTGTACAGCCGCTTGCCGAGCTTTGGGTAGTCGCACACGCGATGTCGCTGTCCGTGCGGCCAAGCCGCGCGAAAAATCCTACAAGCTGGCTGACGGCCAAGGCATGTACCTCGAGGTCATGCCGAACGGCTCAAAGTACTGGCGATTGAAGTATCGCATCGACAGTAAGGAGAAACGGATGGCCCTCGGGGGCTATGCTCACGGAAGCAAAGTGATCACAGGGGAACCTCGAATGTCAATCTACGACGGCCTAAGCTATCGCGAACTCATAATGCAGACTGAATTGGTCCTCATCTCACAACTTTCTCGGTCGGCCGAGGCTGTGGACCTGTATGAGAAGCAAAGATATCGAGAGCTCGCACATGGCGCTCTCATCCTCTGGACGGCTCTTGCATATCGGGTCGCGTTAAAGATCGGTGAGGTGGAGCAATTCGATATCGACCTAGAGCGCCTAAATTCGATGTTTCCCGAAGGAATGTCGAAACTCTGACGACTTGTATGCGGGGTCAAGGTCGAACATGCAATGGTGTCGCTTTACCTCGTTGACGAAAAGGTGTCCGAGCCATCGAGGAAATCGGCCGTTGAGGTTGGCGGAACGCCTGGCGCTCGAGGAAATCGAAGAGCGGGGCAGATCCAAGCGAGCCAAGTAAGCCGGCATTCTGAGACTTGCGCGAGGGAGCGGACAGTCGGTCCGCCCCGTCGGGTTACGTCATCCCCCAAGACGATGAGTCGTCGATCCTGGGGCGTTGATGAATCCGGTTCCCTTACCGCCAGCAACCTTGAGGTGTTCGACCTCAAACAGCTTTAACGTGGTCGCGTCTCCTTCACTACGGTGATTTGCCCGGCACGCCCGGGCATTCTTTTCTGGAATGCGCCTCGAATCCTACATCTGCCCGCAATGCAAGCGTCTATGGCGACTGGACATCGTCGCCATGCTTCGCGAAGCGAAAGGGAAGAGAAGAGAAGAGAAGAGAAGAGAAGAGAAGAGAAGAGAAGAGATGGGTACGTCGCGTCTGCCAGATCACCAACGAGGCAGATGCCGCAAATAGGCAGCGCGGGATAGAAGAAAAGTCCGACGGGGGCCCATTAGCCCAGGCCCGAACAACTGGTGTCGCGCCAGATCGATAAACGTGGCTGAATGGCGGACAAGCACCGCCAGGACAGACCAGAATGGCTGAACGCACCAAGGCGCAGCGGGTCGACCAAGCCGGATATACCCGCCGCGATCTAGCAACGCTTCAAAAAAAAGCGGGTGGGAGGTTGCGCCCGTTCCATCGGTCCGGAGTTGAACGTGATCGCGTACGCCATCTTCACGCCTGACGGCACACTGCTTGCCATGCTCTCGACATCGGTCCCGCCGACGCTCGAGCAGATCGCGGATTACTGCGCGGAAATCAACGGATTCGCCGATCGAGACGAATGGATGTACGAGGCGCGCATCGACGGCATCGCGTACGCGCCTGTTCACTGAACCTAGCGATAGTTCGTGATGCGACGGGCTTCCAGGCATGCGGTCAGGCAATCGGCCAGGCGATGGGGAAGGGCGACAATGCACTCGGCGTCCAGATCTCCGAGCTTACCGGTTGCCAGCTTGTGGTCGTCGTGCACCGGCATATCGCCGTGATAGTCCCAGTTCACGAGCGCGTTGGCAGCGTCGAGCTCGATCCATACGCAGCAGTCGGTATCGTTCAGAGGGACATCGTCCTCATCGTGATGGAGTCGAAACAGCACTTGTGCCCGACTTGGGAAGGCTCCGTCCTGCTTCTCCGAATACTTTGCCTGAAAGCCGTGCTCGTTGATTTCTTCCACGAAGCGCTTAAATTCGGGGCGCAAGTACTCGCTCATCATTGCGTCAAACGCGACGCGAGAGTCGAACATCAACTTGCTAAGGCGCCGGTCCTCGTCGCGCCGCTTCTCGAAGTCTGCCTTCTCCTGAGCGGCCTTAGCCTGCAACAGCTCGCTATACCTTTTCATATGTGCCCCGTGGCCTATGGTCTTGTGTGGTGATCGACTGCCCGCGATCGTTGATCGTATGCGCCGAGATTGATCCGTCGCTCATGGCGCGCAGGCATTTAATCACATCCACTCCGATCAAGAGTCCTCGTAGCTTTCGCAGGTCGATTCCCTCGCGTGCGCGCACATACGCGCGCGGAAAGGCTCAGACGGGGATGAGGGAGAGGGGGAAAGGTGGCGCAAGAAGGTGTCCCCCGCGTCTCGAAAATGCCCGTTTCCCGCCTCACTTGGATTCATTCAATTGCCTTTCGGAAATATTCGATAGCTTTCATGTTGCGGCGCATTCGTCACGATCTCCATATCGTTCGATAGAGGAAATCGCATAAGTCATTGATTTATATGAGTTGGTGCGGCGCATCTACACTTGCCATAATGGTCCGCTATCAGTCGGAACAAGGCATTGTGAACGTAAGATAAGAGCGATTCTCATCCTCGAATTACGAAAATCTAACCGTGAGACCACCCCAGGGCACCACGGACTGGGGTGACGGAATTTCGCAGACCCTCTCTCCGATCCACGCATGGGAAAAGTATTGATGATCCTCCGCGAGCACAGCGGCAGAGCGGCGTCTTTCGTCGCGCGATGCTACGTAACGCAGGGCCCCGCGTTACGCACGCGTTACCCGGGACACAAGGCTCGATCGCAGCCGTGAAGTCACGCCCGGATGCCGTGCGTCGCACGCCGGAAGGCCGTCGGGATGCGGCGGTCCGGCGGGTATGTGAAGTCGTCGTTGATGCCGATCGCAATGGCACGATAGATGCTTATCGGCATGATCGAGCTGAAAAGCGAACGGGGGCTTCCATGCAAAATCATTTCATCAAGGCGAACGTTGCGCTCGCTGCCATTGCCGCGGCTTGCGCGCTGGCTGCGTGTGGCGGCAGCGATATGACGGCGCCGACGCCGGGCGGTAACAACATCGGAACGAGTACCAGTGGTACGAGCGGAACTAGCGGCACGAGCGGCACGAGCGGCACGAGCGGCACGAGCGGCACGAGCGGCACGAGCGGCACGAGCGGCACGAGCGGCACGAGCGGCACGAGCGGCACGAGCGGCACGAGCGGCACGAGCGGCACGAGCGGCAC